>NZ_CALIWN010000021.1:0-93214 GCF_938046485.1 uncultured Aggregatibacter sp.
CTCCATACGCATAGCGTATGGTTTTTATAGCCAGACTTTGGCTGGCTATAATAAAAAACCCTATTGAGGCATCAATAGGGTTTTTATTTTTTTACAATATTAATGTAAGGCAGTGACAACCACCATAAAGACTTTCAACAATGCCGCATTCACCAAGTCAATAAAGAAAGCACCGACCATCGGAACGATTAAGAAGGCTTTGTGAGAAGGTCCGAAACGGCTCGTTATCGCTTGCATATTAGCAACCGCGGTTGGCGTTGCGCCTAAACCAAAACCACAGTGACCGGCACTTAACACCACCGCATCGTAGTCTTTGCCCATCATGCGGTAGGTCACATAAATAGCAAAGGCTGCCATGAGTATCACTTGTAATGCCAAAATAATCATCACCGGTAATGCTAATCCGGCTAATTGCCATAATTTTAGAGACATTAACGCAATGGCGAGGAATAGAGATAAGCCGACGTTACCCAAGACATCCACGGCGGAATCCGCCACGTTAAATTTAAACACATGGGTAAGGGTGTTGCGAATGATTACACCGGTAAATAAACACCATACGAAGGTTGGCAGGGCTAACGCTGTGCCTTTGGTTTGCGCATCTAAAAATTGTCCCACCAACAAGCAACAAACAAGCATGGTGATGGTTTCAATTAATGAGCGGGTAGTAATTTTACGTTGGAATGTCGGATGCTCAAAAGCTTCTTGAATATCGCTATGTTCATCATTTTCAGGGCTTTCATCACGACGCATTTTCTTTAATAAATGGCGCGCGACCGGGCCACCAATCACGCCGCCGCAAACCAAGCCAAAGGTGGCACAAGCCATGGCTAATTCAGTGGCGCCTTGTAATCCGAAAGTTTCTGTAAAGGTTTTCGCCCAAGCCGCACCGGTACCATGCCCCCCGGTGAGGGTAACGGAACCGGCGATTAAACCATAGGCCGGATCAATATTCAGCAATAAAGAACCTGCGATGCCTAAGATGTTTTGTAAAGCGATTAAAATTGCGGCTGCAATAACAAAAATAATTAACGGCTTGCCGCCTTTTACTAAGCGAGCAAAGTTTGCACTTAACCCGATAGAAGAGAAAAAGACAAGCATCATGGCAGTTTGTAAGTTGGTGTCAAACGTAAAAGAAATGCCCCAACCTTGGTATAACACGGTCAATGCGATTGCGACTAAAAAACCACCGACAACGGGTTCAGGAATATTATAGTTTTTTAAAATGGAAATACGTTTTACAAGGAAATACCCAAGCAACAGCACAAAGCCGGCTAATGCGAGGGTTTCATAAGTATTAAAATTCATAGACTGTCCTCTTTTTTTGACGGTGATTTGCCTCAATCCCTATTGAAAGCTTCAGAATAAGAAAACTTATGCGATAAATAAATTTTTCTTATCAATCACGAAGGGACTTTCAATTTAACAGAAAAAATTCATCACTTCTATAGGCAATCCGTTGTTTTTCAGGGGAAATTCAAGGAATTTAACAAAAATGTGACGAATGTTGCATTTATTTTACAATTAGTTAATTAGGCGATTTTCATTGGCATAAATCTTTTTAATCTGTTGCAGTCGGGCTAGAATACGCCCAATTTGGGCTAAAGAATGGAAACTTCATCATGAATGTATTAGTGATTAGAAACGATAAATTGGGCGATTTTATGTTGGCGTGGCCGGCGTTTGCGATGTTAAAAGCATCGGATCCATCACTAAAACTGACTGCACTTGTGCCGCCTTACACCGCTGAACTGGCGCGCGCTTGCCCTTATCTGGATGATGTGATCATTGATGCGCCCAAAAACGACAAAATGGCATTTCAGCGTGTTGTAAGCGAGATCAAAGCACAGCAATTTGATGCGATGATCAGCTTTTTTTCCAATACACATAACGCCAAATTGGCGTGGAAATGCCGTATTCCTTATCGCTTGGCGCCGGCCACCAAATGGGTGCAGTTTTTCTATAATCATCGTTTAACACAACGCCGTTCCCAATCTGCCAAGCCGGAATTTGAATATAACTTGGATTTGGCCCGTGCATTTTTACGCGATCACAAGATCCCTGTGGTTGAACCGCACACACCGTATCTTTCCTTTGAGCAAAGTGCGGTGGATTTTCAGCGTAAATTTTTGTGCGACCAACTCAAAATCGACACCTCGAAAAAATGGATTTTTCTACACAGCGGTTCCGGCGGCTCCGCCAATAATTTATCGCTTACGCAATACGCACAATTAATCCAAGGTCTCTTGCGTCATTTGGATGTCTATGTGATTTTAACCGCCGGCCCAAATGAAAGTGAAAAAGCCCGTGAATTGGCAGGACGGGTACAGGATCCTCGGGTGGTGATTTATGACAAAAATAATGGATTAGTGGATTTTGCGCTTTCTTTAGCCTGTGCCGATGTCTTTATCGCCGGTTCAACCGGACCGTTGCACTTAAGTGGCGCGTTAAACGTGCCGACCATCGGATTTTACCCAAGTCGTCGTTCTGCCACCCCTTTGCGTTGGCAGCCGATTAATGATGCCCATAAGCATTTAGCGTTCTGTCCGCCGAATGATAAAGCCAGTCAAACGGATTTAACGCAAATTAAGATTGAGGAAAAGTTAGATGACATTATCCATTTTATGACGAAAGTATGGCACGCGGCTGATAAAAAATAGCGTATATTGCACTACCCAGCCTATGCCGAAGGCAAACATAAGCGTGCCAATGCCTAATACGCCGCCAAGCAGGAAACCGAAGACACAGACCAACACTTCAATAGACGTGCGCACGATGCCGATTTTCCAATGAAAATGTTGGCATAAGCCGACCATTAAGCCGTCACGCGGGCCGGGACCTTGGTGACAGGTTAAATAAAAGGCGGTGCCGATGCCGAACAGCAAGATGCCGACAATAGCATAAGCAAAACGGGCATAAAGTGCGGTGGGTTTTTGCAGCAAATACGTGGTTAAGCCCAAAACAAATGCAATCACAAAAATATTTATGACGGTGGCAAGCCCGGGTTTGAGCCTTAATGGAAACCATGCCAACATGACAATCATGCTGATCATCCAAGAGGCCCAACCTACGCTAAATTGTCCTTGTGTTGCTACACCTTGGGACAACACCGTCCAAGGTGCAGAGCCTAAATCCGACAATAATAGCAATCCCTCGCCGAATCCAATGACCGTCAGGGCGCATAACAAAACGCTAAGGGATTTAAATTCAATCGACCATAGCGATTTGGCGGCCCAAGCCGTATGTGGAAAAACGTGCGGTTTCTTCATGGCGTAATATTACTCGCGATTATTCGGGGATGGATTAAGGCATCCTATTCGACAATGCCTTAAGAAAGAAGATATGTTACAACAAACTACGCGGAAAGTACGCTAAAACGCAAGAGAAAACCCAAAATGCCTCTATGTTGGTGAATTCCTTTTCTGTCTCAGGTTGTTATATAATCGACTGCATTCAACCCTCTCTAAGGATCTTATATGCTTCCCATGCTTGGTATTACCGGTTACAGCGGTAGCGGCAAAACCACATTATTAGAAAAACTGTTATCGGCATTGCAACAGCGCAATTTACGCCCGGCCGTCATTAAACATAGTCACCACAATGCGCAAATTGACAAAGAAGGCAAAGACAGCTGGCGCATGAAAGAAGCGGGCGCGGCACAAGTCATTATGGCCTGTGATCAACGTTGGGCATTAATGACGGAAACACAACAAAGCGTCTCTCTGCCTTATTTAGCACAACAATTTGATCGTGCATTAACCGATTTTGTGTTGGTGGAAGGCTTTAAACAGGAACCGATTGAAAAAATTCTGCTTCACCGCCAAGGGATGACAAAGCCATTGCCGGCGCTTGACGACTATGTTCTTGCCGTGGCGACCGATTATTCGCTAGCCTGCGAAAAACCGGTTTTAGACATCAATCACATCGAGCAAATTGCCGACTTTATTGTGGCGTGGTATCAACACAAGTGCGGTGAAATTTAAGCGTATTTTTATGAGTCAGCATCAACATTACCGACACCTTGCCCTTATCGCCGCCATGGCATTGTTTATGCAATCCCTTGACGCAACGATTCTCAATACCGCGTTGCCGGCGATTTCCGCCAGCCTGAATGAATCGCCGTTAGAAATGCAAATGACGATCATCAGCTATTCACTCACGGTTGCCCTGTTCATTCCGCTCACCGGTTGGATAGCGGATAAATACGGCACGTTAAATGTTTTTCGTGCTGCCGTGGGTATTTTTGTGTTGGGATCGGTGGCTTGTGCCATGGCAAATTCGCTAAACGCCTTGATTTGGTCGCGGATTTTGCAAGGCATGGGAGGCGCGTTGATGATGCCTGTCGCACGTTTAACGATCATTCGGAATGTCCCTAAAACCCAGTTGGTTGCGGCGTGGAACGCCATGGCGATGGCGGGGCTTATCGGCCCCGTATTAGGGCCTATTGTGGGTGGCTGGTTGGTAACGCACGCCACATGGCATTGGATTTTCTTAATTAACATTCCCATTGGCGTACTCGGCATATTGTTTGCAGGCCGTTATATGCCAAATAGCACAGGAAAAATAAATAAGTTAGACTGGCGCGGCTTCATCTTATTCGCCGGCGGCTTGGCAGGCGTTACCCTCGGTTTAGATTTGCTGTCGGAAGAGCGTGTCAATCCGGGGATAACCACCGCAATTTTAGGCACCGGTTTCATTAGTTTTTTGCTTTATTATTACTACGCAAAACGTGCCAAAAATCCCTTATTACCGCTGAATGTCTTTCAGGTTCGCACGTTCCGCATCGGCATGATTGCCAACATCTTTATCCGTTTAACCGCCTCGGGCATTCCTTTCCTCATGCCTCTGATGTTACAGCTCGTCTTCCATTACAGCGCCGATATTGCCGGCTGGTTACTTGCTCCCATCGCACTTAGTTCCATTATCACGAAATCCTTTGCCGGCAAAGTGTTAGCGCGTTTCGGCTACAAAACAACGCTCATTTCCACCGCACTTTCTATGACGCTAGCAGTTGTTGCTATGAGCCTACTTCATCAATACACCGGATTATGGCTGCTTGTTTGCGTCTTGGCATGGTATGGTTGTTGTATGTCCATTATCTTCACTGCCATCAACACCCTCACCGTTTGTGAACTCAGCGACCACAATGCCAGCACAGGCGCCACGTACCTCAGCGTCATCCAACAAGTCGGCATCAGCATCGGCATCGCCGTCTCTGCCGTTATTTTAGATCGTTACCGCCATGTTATCGGCGAACAAGGCGAGCAACTACAACAGGCTTTCAGCTACACGTTCCTCACTTCCGCCCTCTTCGGCATAGCTTTGCTATGGACATTGCTTTACCTCAAAAAAAGCGATGGCGCAGGAAATTTTCACCACAAATAGACGATATTAACGACACTATCCCCCGTAGCGTGCAACTTGTTGCACGAATAAAAACACGCTCATGAGATAGATAGGTCGTGCATCAAGATGCACGCTACAGGGATAAATGAAAATACGCGCATGAGGAAAATCTATCGTGCATTAAAATGCACGCGACCAAGTGGACTATGCCTTTTCGCGTTATTCTTTTGCCACAAGATGTGGAAATCCACCGAGGGCTTTTAGGTGATTTACCATATAACAAAACAGCTCGGCAGTGCGTTCTGTGTCGTAAAGGGCGGAATGTGCTTGTCGGCTGTCGAAAGGAATATTTGCCGCTTGGCAGGCTTTGATCAGCACCGTTTGACCGAACATAAAACCGCTTAACGTGGCGGTGTCGAAGGTGGAAAACGGATGAAATGGGTTGCGTTTAGCATTGGTGCGCTGTGCGGCTGCCATAATAAATCCCTGATCAAAGGCGGCATTATGCGCCACAATAATAGAACGTTGGCAGTCCGCCTCTTTTTGCGCACGTCGCACCATTTTAAACATCTCGCTGATGGCAATATTTTCACTCACGGCGCCACGCAATGGGTTATCAACATCAATGCCGTTAAACTTAATCGCTTCCGGGTTGATATTGGCGCCTTCAAAAGGTTGAATATGAAAATGGCATTTTTGATCAGGTAAGAGATTGCCCTGTTCATCCATTTTGACCGTAATCGCTGCCAATTCTAATAGCGCATCGGTTTTTGCATTCAAGCCGGCGGTTTCCACATCAATAATGACCGGTAAATACCCACGGAAGCGGTGTTTTAATAAATGATAGTTGATGGTTTCTTGCGTGTCAGACATACCTATTCCTAAAAATAAAACGTGGATTATCGTTCATAATCCACGTTAAAAAACAGTTGAAATTTTCACCGCACTTTTCGCTTAGTTGCCTAAACCGGCTTGTGCGCTTTTATTTTCAATAAATTCAATTTTGTAACCGTCCGGATCTTCGACGAAAGCAATCACGGTGGTTCCGCCTTTTACCGGGCCCGGTTCGCGAGTAACATTGCCGCCCGCTTGACGCACAGCTTCGCAGGTGGCGTAAATATCATCAACCCCAATGGCGATATGGCCGTAGGCATTGCCCAAGTCGTATTTCTCGACACCCCAGTTATACGTTAATTCCAAGACGGACGCCTTGTCTTCATCATCGTAGCCTAAAAATGCTAAAGAATATTTATATTCAGGATTCTCGCTAGTACGCAATAAACGCATCCCCAACACGTCTTGATAAAATTGAATGGAACGTTGTAAATCACCGACACGTAACATTGTGTGTAAAATTCGCATTTGGTTTCCTCACTGTGAATAAATCTTGTCAATTATGCCACAGAATGAATGGATTTGCCTGATGAAATTCGTGCTAAAGGTTATCGTAGTTTGTCGTAGGAATACGCAAGGGGGCGCACTAAAAGCACAAAGTGCGGTGAAAATTCACCGCACTTTTAGCCCCGCTTTTTTATCGACTTACAACAAAATCTCTGCACACAAACCGATGCGTTCGCCGGCAGCATTTTTACGGTTAGAAAGGTTGAGTTGGTAATGATGCAATTCGGCAATGCGGCGAACAATGGACAATCCCAAGCCGCTGCCTTTTTCGTTTTGGCCGGCTGGGCGATAGAACCGTTGACCGAGTTTAGCCAGATCGGCTTCATCCACACCGCCACCGTTGTCTTCCACCAAAATCTTGTTTTTTTCCAACCGCACTTTGACCTGACTGCCCGCCGGGCAATAACGAATGGCGTTGTCTATCAGATTACGCAACATAAGCGCCAGCAACAACGGCTGCCCCATTTTTACCGGAGGCGCAGCAATTGGCTCAAATGCTAACGTGATTTGGTGTTTTTCCGCATGAAAATACAATTCCCCCATCAGCGACGGAATCAACTGTTCCCAATGAATTTCCTGTAAATTCTCCAGTTCTTTCAAATTATCCAAGCGAGAAAGAGTTAATAATTGCTCGATCAGCTGGGTTGCGCGATCGATACCTTTGGTCAGATTTTCCAATGCCTGTTCACGCAAGTGAGCGTCATCACCGGCAAGTTGCGCCACTTCCGTTTGAATACGCAAAGCGGCAAGCGGGCTGCGCAATTCATGAGCCGCATCGGAAGTAAAACGACGTTCACGCAATAAGGTGGCAGAAGTGCGGTCAAAAAATTGATTTAAATTTTGAATTAACGGCAAAATTTCCATCGGCAAATTGTCGGTCGGTAACAACGACGTGTCATCCGGCGGGCGTTTCGCCACTTGTTCGCCCACTTCTTTTAGGCTGCGCAATTCTCGGCGAATAATCAATCCCAGTGCCGCCAATAAAAACGGCAAACCGGCAAACCAAATCCACATTTGCCCGAATACCATTTGATTGATGAGATCATCGCGATATTCCAGCTCTTGTCCCACGGCGACCATTAAACGACCACCGGCAACAGGTAACCAGAAAATACGCCAGTCATCATCGTCCTCACGAATTTTACTGAGTGAAAAACCTTTTTTAGGCGCATAAATAAAGTTTTCGCCATTTTCGCCATCACTGAGCACGATGTTGCCGTCTGTGGTAAAAATCGCAAAGGCTAACGCGTCATCGTCAAAACGATGCTTTTTAAAAGGGTGGCGCGGTTGTGGGTTGTGACGATCGATTAAAAGATGGCGTAAATCAGAGGAAGCTAGCCGTTCGGCAAAGAGAATTTGTTGTGCATCAAAAACTTGATTCACTTCTTTACGGACTTGAAACCACGCTACCGCCGTAGAGATCAACCACACCAAAACAGACACCAAGGACAAGGTGGCAATTAATCGAAAACGGAGGCTACGCTTGTGCCAATTCAGTTTCTTCATCATTTTTTCCTAAGGCATAGCCCACGCCATGCACGGTGCGAATAAACTGTTTGCCGAGTTTTTGGCGCAAGTTGTAAATATGCACTTCCAAGGCATTGCTGTTGACTTCGTCATCCCAGTTGTAAAGTTTTTCTTCTATAAAATCACGGGTGAGGACGCGTTCTTTATTCAGCATAAACAGCTCAAGCAGTTTGTATTCGCGCGTGGTTAATGCAATTTCCTGCTCATTCAACAACACTTTACGTTGATTCGGATCGAATTTGACGCAGCTATGCTGAATAATCGGGCTGGCGTGTCCATAACGACGACGAATCAAGGCTTGCAATCGCGCCACCACTTCCGCCAGTGCAAACGGCTTGCATAAATAATCGTCCGCGCCTCGTTGTAAGCCTGTGATACGCTCATCTAAAGTATCTCGCGCCGTTAAAATCAACACAGGCACATCCTGCCCGTTTTTACGCCATGCCTGCAGCACGTCTAAGCCATCCATTTTCGGCAAGGTTAAATCTAACACCACCGCATCATAAGGCGCGCCTTGCGCTGCCGCCAATCCGCTTTTGCCGTCAGTAAACCAATCCACCGCAAAGCCCGACTTGGTCAAACCGATTTGAATGCCGTTGCCAATCAGCGCATCGTCTTCGATTAATAAAATTCGCATAGAAAAATCACCGCACTTTTCACTTGAGAGATCGCTATCATCAAAACAAACAAAAAGTGGCTCATCACCACTTTCTGTTTTTTGTCAGATTATTTTACAATTTTTTCGACACGATCAATATCCACTTCCGTTTTATTCCAAGATTTATCCACTTCGCCGTAAAGTTTCACTTCATCGCTTGGGGAAATATCCTGACCACGCCATGCTTTGCGGTCGATTTCTACTTGGAGTTCACCGCTGGCATCTTTGAAAATATAGTCATCTTTACCCACTTGTTTAACGATATTGCCTTGTAAAATCACATATTGATCGTCAACCCACGAAGTGGCGTCTGCTGCTTTGCTTAGTGTTTGTTCGCCATTAACAAACCCACCACGTTTAAAATCCCCTTTTTGATGGTGTTGTACTTGTGACGCATTAGGATCTTGGAAACCACCTTTGGCAAAAGCGCCGCTTGCGGCAACGGTTGCTAATACGAAAATTGTTGCTAAACTACGTTTCTTCATTTGAAATCTCCTTCATAAAGTTCATTATCACAAAGCCCCTTGCTTTGTTGAGAGCGATTAAATCAAGTAAAAATTAAGAAAAGATTAAGAAGCTTAAAATTTTCTAAAAAAAGAGAAAAAGGAAACATTATGCGTTACGACAACATGTCCGCTTTTATTGTGATGGATATTGTACGAGAAGCGGCAAGATACCCGAACGCCATTCATTTTGAAATCGGTCAGCCGGATTTACCGCCTTCCGATAAGGTCAAAGCCGCACTGCAAAATGCCGTGCAGCACAATCAATTTAGTTACACAGAAAGCCTTGGGCTTCTGGCATTGCGAGAAAAAATCGCCGCGTATTATCACCGCACTTATCAGGTGAAAATCAATCCTAATCGGATTTTGCTTACGCCCGGTACCAGCGGTGCATTCCTAGTAGCTTATGCCCTTACCTTAAATCACGGTGACAAATTGGGCTTAACGGATCCGTCTTACCCTTGCTATAAAAATTTTGCTTATATGATGGATATTCAACCGGAATTCATGCCGGTGGATAAACAGGATTGTTATCAATTAAGTGTAGAACAATTAAAACGCCATCAAATTAAAGCGTTACAAATTTCCTCGCCGGCAAACCCGACAGGCAATATTTACACCACCGAACGCTTGAAAGCGCTTAATGAATATTGCCGTGAACACGACATTGCGTTTATTTCCGATGAGTTGTATCACGGTTTGGTGTATGACGAAACTGCTGCAACCGCCTTGCAATTTAACGACAAGGCGTATGTCATTAACGGTTTTTCTAAATATTTCTGCATGCCGGGGTTACGCTTGGGTTGGGTCATCGTGCCGGAAGATAAAGTGCGTGAAGCGGAAATCATTGCGCAAAATATCTTTATTTCCGCACCGACATTAAGCCAATATGCGGCATTAGAAGCCTTCGATGACGTGCATTTAGCGCAGGTAAAACAGCAATTCCAAGCCCGTCGCGATTTTTTATATAACGCCTTAAAAGACATTTTTACCATTGAATTTAAACCGCAAGGCGCTTTTTATTTGTGGGCGGATGTGTCGAAATACACTAATGACAGCTATGAATTTGCCAAACAAATGCTCCATGAAATTCAGGTCGCCACGACACCGGGCATTGATTTTGGGCAAAACGGCACGAAACATTATTTGCGTTTTGCTTACACTCGCAACATCGATCATTTGCAAGAAGGGGTAAACCGCATTAAACGCTGGCTGGCAAATAAATAAAAATTACCCATTCCAGTCATTGAACCACAAAATTATGCGCCTATAATAGGCGCGAATTTTTACTTTCTATTAACAATAAACCCTAAAATTATGAGTATTCGAATTCTACCTGAAAATGAAATTAAACAAGCAGCCGCCTCTTATACTGCGCCACCGTTATTGTTTTCTAGCCCGAAAAATTTATATCAACGTCGCGCTGCGCGTTTAAGAGAGTTAGCCCAAGATCACCCGCTTGCTGATTATCTGCTATTCGCTGCAGCGATTGCTGATGCACAATTAGAACTGCTTGAAAATATGCCGATTCCGCAAGATCCGAGACTGGAAAAACTGTCCGGCGAACAATTGGCGCATCAACCGTTAAACGCACAACATTGGCAGCGTGATCCAATTTGGCGCAAATTATTGACCGCACTTTTAGAGAAATTAAAACCTTCTGCCAACGACCAGATTCTCACCACCATCGAATGGTTAGAAAAAGCGGCGGACAGTGAATTGGAAGAGCTTGCCGATAACGTCTTGGCACAAGAATTTGCCACCATTTCCAGTGACAAAGCCGTCTTTGTGTGGGCGGCATTATCCTTGTATTGGCTTCAATTAGTGCAACAAATTCCTCATAATGCGAAACAAGAAAGCACGGAAAACCTTCATTGTTGTCCGGTGTGTAACACCGCGCCAACGGCAAGTTTAGTGCATTTCGGCAGCCAACAAGGTTTGCGTTATTTGCACTGTGCGCTTTGTGAAAGCGAATGGAATATGGTGCGTAGCCAATGTTCTAATTGTGGACAAAACAAAGAATTAGATTATTGGTCAATTGATGATTATATGGCAGCCATTCGAAGCGAAAGCTGCGGCAGTTGTAAAAGTTATTTAAAAATTATGTTCCAAGAAAAAGAACCGAAAGTGGAAGTGATTGCCGATGATTTGGCTTCTCTTTTCTTAGACATGGAAATGGAAGAAAAAGGCTTTATGAAAAGTGGCTTAAATCCGTTTATTTTTCCGTCGGAATAAGCACGAATTTCTACCATGCGCCGTGCAGGATTTCGTTTTAAGCAATTTCATGTCAATCATGATCATTGCGCCATGAAAGTAGGTACTGACGGTGTTTTATTAGGTGCTTGGGCGGATGTAAATTCCGCCCAACAGATGTTAGATTTAGGTACCGGCAGCGGATTGATTGCGTTAATGTTAGCGCAACGCAGTGCCGCAGAAAGTCAAATTCATGCAGTTGAATTGGATCCTGCCGCTGCACAACAGGCACAGGAAAATGTCGCCGCCTCGCCTTGGGCGGAAAAGGTTCGTGTGTATCAACAAGACATTTTTACGTTTTGTCAGCAAACCCCATTGAAGTTTGATTTAATTGTGGCAAATCCGCCCTATTTTGAAAGCGGCATTGCTTGTCGAAATACACAGCGCAACACCGCACGCTACGTGACTCAATCTCATGTTGCCTGGCTGGAGGCGGCACATTCTTGCCTCACGCCACAGGGTAAAATCAGCTTTGTCTTACCCTTTGAAGCGGCCGAAACGTTGCTAAAATCCACCGCACTTTCTTGCATTGCCCGTTGCGATGTGGTGACGAAAGCCGGAAAAACACCTCAGCGCGTGTTATTGACTTTTTCTGCGCAAGCACAACAAACGGCATATCAACAACTGACGATTTATGATGCGCAGAATCAGTACCATGCCGATTTCATCGCATTAACGAAAGACTTCTATTTGGCGTGGTAAGTCATGGCAGGGTAAGCATCATGCGTTTTGCTTTGCCCGCGCCTCTTATTCAAACTCCAATTCCACCGCACTTTCACCAAGCAACGTCACAAGTTCTGTCAGCAATTCATCGGTTGGATTGACCGACCATTGCACGCCCATTTTGACTAAGGCTCTGCCTTGTGGGCTTTGGTAATAAATATGCACCGGCAGGGAATTGCCACTGTAAGGCTGTAAAATCCGTTTAAATTGCTTAATGAATTGCGGTGTGATTTGTTCTTGAGACAGGCAAATCGCAAGGCTTTTCGCATAACGTGCACGCGCTTCATCAATCGTCATCAAATCCCGCACAGACATACGCAAGCCTTGCGAGAAATCGTCAAAACTGACCTGTCCCGACACCACGATCACCTTGTCTTTTTGCAGTTTCTCACCAAATTTATCCAACGTTTCGCCGAACAAAGTCAAATCCAAACGACCGGAGCGATCATCAATGGTGGCAATGCCGATGTGGTTGCCTTTTTTGGTCACGGCAATACGCGTATTCACCACCAAACCGCTGGCGGTGCTCATTTGTCCGCGATAATTCGGCGTTAATTCTTTTAGACGCATTGGGCTATAATGGGACAATTCTTTCAAATAGCGACTCACAGGATGGCTGCTGAGATACAGACCGAGAGTTTCCCGTTCACCGTCTAAAATGGTCTTTTCCGACCAAGGCGCAATGTTGGCATAAGAATGTTCCACTTCCTCGTTGGTTTCTGTCAACACGCCAAACATATCCGTTTGCCCCAAGGCTTCGTCTTTGGCATGTTGATCGGAGGCACGTAGTGCATCTTCCAGATTTTGTTGTAACGCCGCACGATGTGGCCCAAGTTTATCGAAAGCACCGGATTTAATCAGGCTTTCAAAGGTGCGTCGATTGATTTTCTTTAAATCCACGCGGGCACATAAATCAAACAGATTTTTGAAAATACCGTCTTTCTCACGGGCTTCCACCAACGCCGCAATCGGCCCTTCACCCACGCCTTTAATGGCACCGATACCGTACACAATTTCGCCGTTTTCATTGACACTAAAATGATGTTTTCCGGTGTTAATATCCGGCGGAACGACCTTCAAGCCCATGCGCATACATTCGTCATACAAGCCAACGATTTTGTCGGTGTTATCCATTTCCGACGTCATGACTGCCGCCATGAATTCGGCAGGATAGTGTGCTTTCAACCACAGGGTTTGATAAGACACCAAGGCATAGGCGGCAGAGTGCGATTTGTTAAAGCCATAGCCCGCAAATTTTTCCACCAAATCGAAGATTTTCATAGCAAGATCGCCGTCCACACCATTTTTGATGGCGCCTTCTTTAAATACGGAACGCTGCTTCGCCATTTCTTCCGGCTTTTTCTTACCCATCGCACGACGCAATAAGTCCGCACCGCCTAGCGTGTATCCTGCCAACACTTGCGCAATTTGCATAACCTGTTCTTGATACAAAATAATGCCGTAGGTCGGTTCCAAAATCGGTTTGAGGGATTCATGTTGATAGTTCGCATCAGGGTAAGACACTTCTTCGCGCCCGTGTTTACGGTCGATAAAGTTGTCCACCATGCCCGATTGTAACGGGCCGGGACGGAATAACGCCACCAACGCGATAATATCTTCAAAACAGTCCGGCTTAAGGCGCTTAATCAAATCTTTCATGCCGCGCGATTCCAACTGGAACACTGCCGTGGTTTCGGCATTGAGCAACACTTCAAAAGATTGATGATCATCCAATGGAATGGCATTGATATCCACCAACGGTTTGCCTTCTTTTTCCATGCGCGCGTTAATCATATCCAGCGCCCATTTGATGATGGTTAAAGTACGCAGACCTAAGAAGTCAAACTTCACCAAACCGGCGTATTCCACGTCATTTTTATCAAAGTGGGTGACCGGATGTTTACCTTCCGAATCACAATACAGCGGCGAGAAATCCGTGATTAGCGTCGGCGAAATTACCACTCCTCCGGCATGCTTACCGGCATTTCGAGTGACCCCTTCCAACTTGCGTGCCATGTCAATAATGGCACGAACTTCTTCGTCGGCATCGTAAATTTCTTGCAGTTTTGGCTCGGCTTCAAACGCTTTGGCAAGTGTCATACCGGGATCAGGCGGTACTAGTTTAGAAATACGATCCACAAAACCATAAGGTTGTCCCAGCACCCGCCCTACATCGCGAATCGCCGCTTTTGCCGCCATGCTACCGAAGGTAATAATTTGCGACACCGCACCGCGTCCATACATTTCGGCGACGTGTTCAATCACGCGGTCACGCCCGTCCATACAGAAGTCCACGTCAAAGTCAGGCATGGAAACCCGTTCCGGATTAAGGAAACGCTCAAAAAGCAAATCGAATTCTAACGGATCCAAATCGGTAATTTTTAGCGCATAAGCCACTAAAGATCCTGCCCCGGAACCTCGTCCCGGCCCCACAGGGATATCGTTATCTTTTGACCATTGAATAAACTCCATCACGATCAAAAAGTAACCCGGAAAACCCATTTGGTTGATGACATCCAGTTCCACCTGCAAGCGTTCATCATATTCTGGGCGGCGTGCTGCACGCTCGTTTTCATCAGGGAATAACACCTTGAGACGCGCTTCCAAGCCTTCTTTGGCGCGTTTCACAAGGTAATCTTCGGTGCTTAAATCACCGGTTGGAAATTTCGGTAAGAAATATTCACCCAATCGAATGGTGACATTACAGCGTTGTGCAATCAGTAGCGTATTCTCCAATGCGCTAGGCACATCGGCAAAAAGCTCGCACATTTCTTGCTCGGAGCGAAAATATTGTTGATGGGTATAAAGTTTTGGGCGTTTCGGATCGTCTAACGTGAAACCGTTATGAATCGCTACACGAATTTCATGGGCTTCAAAATCTTCTGCCTGTAAAAAGCATACATCATTGGTCGCCACCACGGGCAACTGTTCCCGTTCAGCCAGCTCTAACGCGGCTTGAATATAACGTTCTTCATCGGGACGACCGGTGCGGGTAAGCGTCAGATAAAAATGATCAGGGAAAAGTTCGTGGTAAAAATCCACCGCACTTTTAAGTTCATCAGTATTGCTACGCAGTAATTTTTTACCTACATCGCCATTGACACCGCCAGATAAAACAATCACCCCGGCACGATGTTCTACTAGCCACTGCTGATCAATATACGGCACATCCGAATAACCGCGCTCATAGGCTTTGGAAAGCAACAAGGTGATATTTTTGTAGCCTTCGTTATTTTTTGCCAATAAGGTTAAACGGAATCTTTCCTCGCCACACAGATCGCTTTGCACCAGCACATCGGCACCGATAATCGGCTTCACGCCGGAAGACAATGCTTCACCGTAAAACCGCACCAAACCGCAGAAATTCGTGAAGTCCGTTAACCCCATCGCCACCATGTTATTTTCCACGCAAGCTTTTACCAACGGTTTCACTTTGGCGATACCGTCAATCATGGAAAAATCACTGTGAACCTGCAAATGAACAAAACGTGGCGGTGACATAAATATCCTTAAAATAACAAAAAGTGCGGTCAAAAAATCCAATGGATCTTGCGCGTTGGCTTGAGCAACGGTGGCAAAGCCATAGTGGGTAATTTTAGCGGTATTTTGGAAAATTGTAGAGAAAAAATACGTGGCTTATGACGTTCTTTCTCGGTATCAAAGGGAGACGGTATGGCATGGTTGAGATAAAAATACGGCGAAAAATACTGAGATTTTTCACCGCACTTTGCTTTTAGGTAAGGTAATTTAATGCAACGTGGTTACTTGACTTCGCGGAACATAATTTCGCTCGGAATCACCGATCCTTGCCAGTAAAGTTCGCTTGCCACTTTTTCGGCCAATTGCATGAAGGATTTGGCAATGTCGTCTTCAGGCGCAGCGATAACTGTCGGTTCGCCGCGATCCAAATCTTGACGCAGGCGAATGTGTAACGGTTGTTGACCTAATACTTTGATGTTGTATTTATCTGCAATGCGCTCTGCACCACCGGTACCGAAAATGGCTTCTTGGTGACCGCAGTTGCTGCAAATGTGCATGGACATGTTTTCCACAATACCTAATACCGGCACGGAAACGCGCTCAAACATGGAAATCCCTTTTACGGCATCCAATAGGGCGATGTCTTGTGGGGTTGTGACAACCACCGCACCTGTCACCGGAATTTGTTGGGATAGGGTAAGTTGAATGTCACCGGTGCCCGGAGGCATGTCGATCACAAGATAATCCAAGTCAGGCCATAGGGTTTCTTGCAAGAGTTGGCTTAATGCGCTACTTGCCATTGGACCGCGCCAAATAGTGGCGTTGTCTTCGTCCATTAAGAAACCAATGGAGTTAGCATACAAGCCGTGCGCTTCGATCGGGGTGATGTGTTGGTTATCCGGTGAGGTTGGGCGTTGATGCGGTGCACCGAGCATGTGTGGAATGGAAGGACCGTAAATATCCGCATCTAAAATCCCTACGCGCGCACCTTGTTGTTGTAATGCAATGGCAAGGTTCACAGAAACGGTAGATTTACCCACGCCGCCTTTACCGGAGCTCACCGCAATAATATTTTTAACGCCTTTCACCGCAGGATGGTTGTTGGCGCGTTTAAGAGTGGCAATTTGATAGTTAAGCTGCCATTTGACATTTTCTACTTCTGCCGCGGCTTTTAATGGTGCGGTTAACGCATCTTTTAATTCGGTAAATGCGGTGTTCCAGGCAAAAGGCATGGACAATTCCACGCGTAAAGTGTTTCCGCCTTTTTCGACTTTTTTCAGCGCGTTGAGTGAAACAAGATCTTTTTGCAGAGTAGCATGTTGAAAGTGTTTAAATAGCTGAACAATCTGTTCCTTTTGCTGTTCCGTTAAATTGTCGGAAAATAATGTCGCCATAATGCTTCCTTTTTTATGTCATAAATTCGTCGGGCGCTATTTAATCATGCACGCCTTTATCTGTTAAGTTAAAAATGCGTAAACTGTGATTAAACTAGAAAAAATACCCTCAATAAGGTAACATAAACGCCAATTTTTTTCTGTATTTTTAAGGATTTTGAAGGTCAATATTATGTCGAATTCCAAGCGTAAAATTTTAGTCACTTGTGCCTTGCCGTATGCCAATGGCCCTATTCATTTAGGTCATATGTTGGAACATATTCAGGCAGACATTTGGGTGCGTTTTCAACGGATGCGTGGCAATGAAATTTATTTTGTATGCGCCGATGACGCACACGGCACACCAATCATGCTAAAAGCCGACCAAATGGGCATTACGCCGGAGCAACTCATTGACGATGTACGCCACAAACATATGGCGGATTTTGCCGGTTTTAACATCAGCTTTGATAACTACCATTCCACCCATAGCGAAGAAAATCGCGAGTTTTCAGAATTTATTTACAACCGTTTAAAAGAAAACGGTTTTATTAAAAGTCGCACCATTTCCCAACTCTATGATCCGGAAAAAGGCATGTTCTTACCCGATCGTTTTGTGAAAGGTACCTGCCCGAAATGTAAATCGCCGGATCAATATGGTGACAACTGCGAAGTGTGCGCGGCAACCTATAGCCCGACAGAGCTCATTAACCCGCGCTCTGTGGTGTCAGGCGCAACGCCGGTCATGAAAGATTCCGAACACTTCTTCTTTGATTTGCCAAGTTTTGAAGCTATGTTGAAAAACTGGTTGGGCTCCGGATCTTTGCAGCCGGAAGTGGTGAATAAAATGCAGGAGTGGTTTGAAGCGGGGCTTCAGCAATGGGATATTTCCCGTGATGCACCCTATTTTGGTTTCCAAATTCCGAATACGGAAGGCAAATATTTCTACGTTTGGTTGGATGCGCCTATCGGTTACATGGCGTCTTTCAAAAATCTGTGCAAACGCGAAAATCATATTGATTTCGACAGTTTCTGGCGCAAAGACAGTGATGCAGAGCTTTATCACTTCATCGGCAAAGACATCATGTATTTCCACAGTCTATTCTGGCCTGCCATGTTAGAAGGTGCCGGTTTCCGTAAACCGAGCAATATTTTTGTGCACGGCTATGTGACGGTGAACGGTGAGAAAATGTCAAAATCCCGCGGTACATTTATTCAAGCAGCAACCTATTTGAAACATTTGGATCCGGAATGTTTACGTTATTACTACGCAGCTAAATTAAGTAATCGCATTGACGATTTGGATTTGAACTTGGAAGATTTTGTTCAGCGTGTGAATACGGATTTGGTGAATAAACTGGTGAATTTGGCTTCCCGCAACGCCGGTTTTATCCAAAAACGTTTTGACGGTAAGCTGGCGGCAGCATTAGATGATCAGGCTTTATTTAATGAGTTTATTGCACAATCAGAGCAAATCGCCGCTTATTATGAAAATCGCGAATTCGGCAAAGCCATTCGTGAAATCATGGCATTAACCGATAAAGCCAATAAATATATTGACGATAAAGCCCCTTGGGTGATTGCGAAAGAAGAGGGCAAAGACGCGGAGTTGCAAGCGGTGTGTTCCATGGGTCTTCAATTATTCCGCGTGCTGATGGGCTATTTGAAACCAGTGTTGCCGAAACTTGCGGAACGTGCAGAGGCCTTCTTGCAAGCAGAATTAACCTGGGCAAATTTAGCGCAGCCTTTATTAAATCACAAAATTGCACCGTTTAAAGCCTTGTTCTCTCGCTTGGATGGTAAACAAATTGAAGCAATGATTGAGGCATCTAAAGCGGAAAATGCGCAAGTGAATGCCGCGCCTGCTGCAAAAAGTGCGGTCAAAAATGCCAATGAATCTGCGGGAGCTATCGAACCAATTGCAGAGACGATCACGATTGATGATTTTGCTAAGTTAGATATGCGCGTGGCGAAAGTATTGAAATGCGAAGCAGTGCCGGAATCTAATAAATTATTGCGTTTTGAACTGGATTTGGGTGATCATAAACGCCAAGTTTTTTCCGGTATTAAAGCCGCTTATGATAAACCGGAAGAGCTGGAAGGACGCTTTGTGATTATGGTGGCAAACCTTGCACCACGCAAAATGAAATTTGGTGTGTCCGAAGGCATGATTTTAAGTGCGGGCACCGGCGGCGCGGATTTATTCCTGTTGTCTGCTGATGCAGGCGTGAAAGCGGGAATGCAGGTGAAGTAAGCATCATTCCACATTGTAGGGACAGACTTGATGTCTGTCCGACAATCTGATGATACGAATAGGACAGGCATAAAGCCTGTCCCCTACGGTTAAAGTTTGCGATTAAAGTGCGGTTGTTTTTCTGAGAGAATTTCTACTCGTACTCTTCTAACCACTTCAGCAAAATAGCTTCTAAAATCCCTTCGTTTGATTTTTGCGGATCATCGTCAAAATCGTCTAACTCACAAATCCAGCGGTGCAAATCGGTAAAACGCACGGTTTTCGGATCCAGCTCCGGATTGTTGTCATACAATGCTTCGGCAATGAGTTGAGCGTCCGTCCATTTCATTAGTGCGCCGCCTCGTTTGCATGGTTAATGTTGTATTTGGGAATTTCGACCACTAAGTCTTCACCCCCAACAATACATTGGCAAGACAAGCGGCTATCCATTTCTAAGCCCCAGGCTTTATCTAACATATCTTCTTCTTGATCGCTTGGTTCATTTAAAGAATCGCCTCCTTCACGCACCACCACATGGCATGTGGTGCAAGCGCAAGAGCCATCGCAAGCGTGGTGAATTTCTACGCCGGCGTTGTGGGCCACTTCAAGCAAATTGTCACCGGCAGCGGCATCAACTACCATGCCTTCCGGGCAAAATTCTTCATTGGGTAAAAAAATCACTTTTGGCATTTGAACATCCTTACTTTCCTACAATATCATCAACGGAGTGACCTGCTAGCGCGGTACGAATGGATTTATCCATACGACGCGCCGCAAATTCCTGCGTTGCTAAATCCAGCGCTTTGATACCTTGTTTGATAGCAAGGGAATCATCCTGCTGTTTTAATTGTTCCAACGAAATAATCGCGTTTTTGACCGCACTTAATTCGTCGTCATCTAATAAATCATAATCCTGTGCCAGAGCCGAGCGCACACTTTCCAGTACACGTTCCGCCTCTACGCGTTGTTCTGCCAATAAACGCGCTTGAATATCCTCTTTGGCATTTTCCATGGAGGCTTTCAGCATGTTGGCAATTTCATCATCTGTTAAACCGTAAGACGGCTTCACCTGAATCGAGGATTGCACGCCAGTGGTTTTTTCCATGGCGGTGACGCTGAGTAATCCATCGGCATCCACTTGGTAGGTGACGCGAATATGTGCTGCGCCCGCCGCCATCGGAGGAATGCCGCGCAACGTGAAGCGTGCAAGAGAACGGCAATCGTTAACTAGTTCCCGTTCACCTTGTACGATATGCACCGACATTGCGGTTTGCCCATCTTTGAAGGTGGTGAATTCTTGCGCACGCGCCACGGGAATAGTGGTGTTGCGTGGAATGATTTTTTCCACTAAACCGCCCATGGTTTCGATGCCAAGGGAAAGCGGAATAACGTCCAATAACAATAGCTCGGAATCCGGTTTATTGCCGGCGAGAATATCCGCTTGAATCGCCGCGCCAAGGGCGACCACTTTATCGGGATCGATAGAGGTCAGTGGTTGTTTTTGGAAAAATTCTCCCACTTGTTCGCGCACATAAGGCACGCGGGTAGAACCGCCTACCATCACCACTTCATTCACGTCTTCCACTTCCACGCCGGCATCTTTTAAGGCACGGCGACAAGCAAGTAGAGAACGTTTAACTAACGGTTGAATCAGTTCGTTAAACTGCTCTCGGCTGATGTTGCCAAGCCAATTACGATACTGAATTTTAGTTTCCGTTACGTTAGTTAATTTCACTTTAACGTGATTGGCTAATTCGATCAGTTCACGATATTGGCTGTCATTTTCCGGTTTTACGGCAGATTGTTCGATAATCCAATCGGCTAAGACCAAATCAAAATCATCACCACCTAGCGCCGTGTCGCCACCGGTCGCCAACACTTCAAACACGCCACGGGAGAGGCGCAAAATGGAAATATCAAAGGTGCCGCCGCCTAAATCATACACGGCAATCACGCCTTCTTGTTCGCTATCCAAGCCGTACGCAATGGCAGCCGCAGTCGGTTCGTTTAATAAACGTAGCACATTAAGTCCCGCTAATTTTGCGGCGTCTTTGGTACTTTGGCGTTGTGCATCATCAAAATAAGCCGGCACGGTGATCACTGCACCTACAAGGTCACCGCCTAAGCGTTGCTCACCAAGTGCGGTCAGTTTTTTCAGTATTTCTGCGGAAATTTCAATCGGACTACGTACACCCTGACGTGTGGCTAATAAAGGCAAACCGTTTTCACTAGCGACAAATTGATAAGGCAAATTCGGATAACGTTGTTGAATATCCGCAAGACTGCGACCGATTAAACGTTTGACGGAAATCACGGTGTTTTGCGGATCCTGCGCCGCAAGTTCGGCGGCTTCGTAACCAACAATCACTTTTTCATCTTTGCCAAAATGCACAACAGAAGGCAATAACGGACGATTTTGTTCGTCTAATAAAATGTCGCTGTGGCCGTTGCGTACGGTGGCAATTAGGGAGTTGGTGGTACCGAGATCGATACCCACGGCAAGTTTTTGTTGATGGGGTGCGGCACTTTGTCCCGGCTCTGCAATTTGAAGTAACGCCATGTTGTTTCTCGATATGCTTTACATTAAAAATCTAAAAGAGTCTCTTCAACTCGCTCAATTTCTGTTTGAAGTTTTTTGATAAAACGTAATTTGTCTGTGATTGCCCGTGCGATATCCCATTGTTGTGCATCAAGTGCGGTGGATAATTCGCTTAAAATGGCATGACGGATTTGGTTAATTTCTTGGGCAAATGCGGTTAATTCATCCGTGTCTTTACGGTTTTCAATATTTTCTAGGGTTTCACGCCATTCCATTTGCTGCATCAGAAAACCAATGTCTTTGTTGCTTTTTTCTTCCGGGTTTTCTTGTTCGCCGGTATTGAGGGCAATGATGCTGTCGGCGCGTGCAATGGGATCTTTTAAAATGCGCAGCGCATCATTAATTTCCGCTGATTTTTGTATCGCAAGACGTTGTTCTTGTGCAGAGGCTGCAGAAAAATTATCCGGATGAAGTGACTTCTGTAGGGCTAAATAACGCTCATTTAATAACGCGCTGTCCACCTGAAAAGCTACGGGCAAATCAAATAAAGCAAAAGGATTATTCATCATCGTCTCAATTACACGTTAAAACTTTCACCGCAACCGCATTCGTCTTTGACGTTCGGGTTGGTAAATTTGAAGCCTTCATTTAGGCCTTCTTTGACAAAGTCTAATTGGGTGCCATCTAAATACACGAGACTTTTGGTGTCCACGATCACTTTTACGCCGTGTTGCTCAAATACCTGATCGTCTTCGTTTAATGTATCCACGAATTCCAGCATATAAGACAAGCCGGAGCAGCCGGAGGTTTTGATCCCCAAACGTAAACCAATCCCTTTCCCGCGTTTTTCTAAAAATGTTCTGGCGCGATTTGCTGCGCTTTCGGTTAATGTGACTGACATATTTTATTTCTCCAAAATCAAATGCTACTTAATGGGGGCGCGGTGTTATAAGTAGACGGAAGTAACACTCAGGATATCAAAATACTCTATTCGTCATTATCGTCTTTCCTGATTAAGGAAAAGACAAAGTGCGGTTCGTTTTCTCAGCATTTAAAAAATGCGTTGAAAACTGACCGCACTTTTATTGTCTTAAGAGCCTTTTTTTGCTTTGTAATCAGCAATCGCCGCTTTGATGGCATCTTCTGCCAAAATGGAGCAGTGCACTTTCACCGGTGGTAATTCGAGTTCTTCAGCAATTTGGCTGTTTTTGATCGCGCCTGCTTCTTCTAAGGATTTACCTTTCACCCATTCAGTGATTAAAGAGCTGGAGGCAATGGCGGAGCCACAGCCGTAGGTTTTGAATTTGGCGTCTTCAATAATGCCTTCATCGTTCACACGGATTTGTAATTGCATCACGTCGCCGCACGCCGGTGCGCCGACCATACCGGTGCCGACGGCGCTGTCTTTTTTGTCCATAGAACCCACGTTACGTGGATTTTCGTAATGATCGATCACTTTTTCGCTGTATGCCATTTTTTGTTCCTTTCCTAAAATAATGTATTTATTGGGCGATTTTCACCGCCCGTCAAATTAGTGGGCAGCCCACTCAATGGTGTTTAAGTCGATGCCTTCTTTGAACATGTCCCAAAGCGGAGACAATGCGCGTAATTTTTCTACCGCACCTTTCATTAGGCTGATGGTGTAGTCGATTTCTTCTTCCGTGGTGAAGCGGCCTAAGGTGAAACGAATCGAGCTGTGCGCCAATTCATCATTGCGCCCTAACGCACGTAACACATAAGACGGTTCAAGGCTTGCTGAAGTACAAGCGGAGCCGGAAGATACCGCGATGTCGCGTAATGCCATCATTAAAGACTCACCTTCCACATAATTGAAACTGATGTTGAGGTTGTTGGCAACACGGTGTTCCATGGATCCGTTAACGTAGGTTTCTTCGATGTCTTTTAAACCGTTGTATAAACGATCACGAAGGGCTTTAATGCGTGGAATTTCTGTTGCCATTTCTTCTTTTGCGATGCGATAGGCTTCACCCATACCCACAATTTGGTGGACAGGTAATGTGCCGGAACGCATACCGCGCTCATGGCCACCACCGTGAATAATCGCTTCTAAGCGAATGCGTGGTTTGCGGCGAACGTACAATGCACCGATGCCTTTTGGTCCGTATAATTTATGGCTGGACATCGACATTAAATCCACTGGTAATTCGGCAAGGTTGATCTCCACTTTGCCTACACTTTGAGTCGCGTCCACATGGAAAATGGTTTTGTTGGCGCGGCATAATTCACCGATAGCTTGAATATCTTGAATCACACCGATTTCGTTATTCACGTGCATGATAGAAACTAAAATCGTATCTGGACGAAGTGCTGCTTTGAATTTTTCTAAATCGATTAAGCCGTCAGATTCCGGATCCAAATAGGTGACTTCAAATCCTTCACGTTCTAATTGGCGGCACGTATCCAACACTGCTTTGTGCTCGGTTTTGCAAGTGATAATGTGCTTGCCTTTGGTTTGATAAAAATGCGCTGCACCTTTGATTGCCAAGTTGTCTGATTCTGTTGCACCGGAAGTGAACACAATTTCACGGGAATCCGCACCAATGAGATCAGCAATTTGATTACGCGCAATATCAACGGCTTCTTCTGCTTGCCAGCCAAATTTATGGGAACGCGATGCCGGGTTGCCGAAAACGCCATCGATGGTTAGGTATTCCATCATTTTTTTCGCGACGCGTTCGTCCACCGGACAAGTCGCCGCATAATCCAAATAAATAGGTAATTTCATTATTCACTCCTAAATAGTTTTATTTTAAACCGCACTTCTAGCTATGTTGTGGGGTATTTGTAATCACGAGTAGATTTTCAAAATCCTCGTGTTTATGATGACGAACATTTTGTTTCTCTTTATGTTGAGACACCAATTCCGCCAAAGTAATTTCATTGAGAAAATCGGCAATGCGTTGGCTAAGTTTGTCCCATAATTTGTGTGTGAGACATTCGCTTCCATTTTGGCAATTACCTTTCCCTAGGCATTTGGTGGTATCGATATTTTCATTAACAGCAGCGATGATCATGCCGATGGAAATTTCATCAGGCGCATAACCCAATTTATAACCACCGCCCGGGCCGCGTACGCTTTTAACTAAATGATTGCGACGTAGCTTAGCGAATAATTGTTCTAAGTAAGAAAGAGAAATGTTTTGGCGCTCGGAAATATCAGATAAACTTACGGGCCCATCATTGGCATGAATGGCAATATCGAGAATTGCGGTGACTGCATAACGACCTTTTGAGGTTAATTTCATCTTTTATGTTCCTAAATAATAAACTAAACAAAGAAATCTTACATTGTTGACTTCTACAGTCAACTATTATTCTTTTACGATTTAAGCTTTTTTCTCACCGCACTTAGCATTCCGAGCAGAATATTGAGCTCTGTTTTTTCCAACTCGGCACGACCGTATAAACGACGGAGTTTTTGCATAACCCCTTGATTTTGAATAAAGCCAAGGGATTGATAAAGCTGTTCCGTATGATGATAAAAATATTCCAGCTCCTGCATCGATGGATAAATATCGGCATTGACGGATGTGGCTTTCGTTTCTGTCGTGGTGGCTAAATAAGCCATGCGTATTTCATAACTGATCAATTGCACTGCCATAGCAAGATTAAGCGACGCATAATCAGGATTGGCAGGGATAGTGACGTGATAGTGGCATTTGAGCAATTCTTCATTGGTCAACCCCACACGTTCACGCCCAAAGACAATCGCAACTTTTCCGTTTATTGCATGGTAAATGGCTTTTTCACCACATTCGCGCGGCTCAATGAGCGAGTTTTGCAAATGACGCAATCTTGCGCTGGTACCAATCACTAAAGAACAATCGGCAACCGCTTCGGAAAAAGTGTTGACGACAACCGCACTTTTCACGACATCTTCCGCACCGGCAGCCAGCGCAATCGCTTGATCGTCTATGCCTTGTTTCGGTGCCACCAACACCAAATCGGTTAATCCCATTGTTTTCATTGCCCGCGCTGCAGAGCCGATATTGCCACTGTGCGAGGTTTCAATTAAAACAATTCGAATATTTTCCAACATGATCATTTTTATCTTATTCAATAGCGGGGCGTATTCTACCATAAATACCCCTTGTTTTTAGTCAACAATTCTAAAAATTTTTCTGATAGCTATTTTCTTTTAAATCTCTTATAATTTCGCACCTAAATTGTTCTTTAAAATCCGGTGGAATCTATGAATCCTATGTTAAATATCGCGATTCGTGCAGCACGAAAAGCAGGCAATATTATTGCAAAAAATTATGAGCGTCGTGACGACATTATCACGATGGAAAAAGGTAAAAACGATTATGTGACTAATGTCGATAAAGCTTCGGAAGAAGCGATTATTGAGGTCATCAAAAAATCTTACCCTAACCACACCATCATCACTGAAGAAAGCGGTGCATTAGAAGGCAGTGATAACGATGTTCAATGGGTGATTGATCCGCTGGATGGCACCACAAACTTTGTAAAAGGTTTGCCTCATTTCTCCGTTTCTATTGCTATTCGTGTTAAAGGCCGCACCGAAGTTGGCGTGGTTTACGATCCTATCCGTAATGAATTATTCACTGCCGTACGCGGTGAAGGCGCAAAATTAAATGACCTGCGTTTACGCGTGGAAAATAAGCGTGATTTATCCGGCGCTGTACTTGCCACAGGTTTTCCGTTTAAACAAGCTAAATATATGCCAATGCAATTTCGCATGATGGAAAGTCTTATTCAAGAGGTGGCGGATTTTCGTCGTACCGGTTCTGCAGCGTTAGATCTTTGCTATGTGGCAGCCGGTCGTGTTGACGGCTATTTTGAATATGGCATTAAAGCCTGGGATGTGGCTGCGGGCGATTTAATCGTTCGTGAGGCAGGCGGTATCGTGACTGACTACAATGCCGGTCATAGTTACTTAAAAGCCGGCCATATTGTTGCCGCAGCACCACGCGTGTTAAAAGAAATGTTGAATAAAATTCAGCCTTGCTTAGCCGAAGATTTAAAATAAGACGAAAATCGACCGCACTTTCCACCGCAAAGTGCGGTCGTTTTTTTACGTTCCGTACGTGGTTTGTTCGTGCATCAAGATGCACGCTACGCACGAAATCGCGAATTACGCATCGAGGTTAATTATTCGTGCAACAAGTTGCACGCTACGCACAAAATCGTGAATTACGCATCGAGGTTAATAATTATTCGTGCAACAAGTTGCACGCTACGAGGAAGGACTCCATACGCATAGCGTATGGTTTTTATAGCCAGACTTTGGCTGGCTATAATAAAAAACGTGACAGCCATCACATTTCAAAAAGATATTTCCCGCCGATAGATTGCTGTCTGTTTACATCATTCGCCCACCACCCTACAATAGCGCCGCCTTACTCACTTTTGAGTAAATCGTTTAAATATCAATCTGAACCTGTTGTGTTGTAACCGGTTCTTCATATAGGAACTCTCATATGTTATGGTTTTTCTTCTGTATTTTGATGCTGCTTTTAGGCTACTTTGTTTATGGCAAAATCATTGAAAAGATTTTTGTCATTAATCCTAAGCGCCAAACACCTGCCTACCAAGTCAATGACGGCGTGGACTATATGCCCATGTCTAAAACCAAAATTTGGTTAATTCAATTATTAAACATTGCCGGTACCGGTCCGATCTTTGGTCCGATTCTCGGTGCGTTATACGGACCTGTCGCTATGTTGTGGATCGTTATCGGATGTATTTTTGCCGGTGCCGTGCATGACTATTTCTGCGGTATGTTAAGTATTCGTCATGGTGGTGCAACCATGCCTTACTTAGCCGGTAAATTCTTAGGCCGTCCGGTAAAAGTTTTTATCAACGTTTTAGCCCTTGTTCTTCTTTTATTAGTTGGCGTTGTCTTCGTTGCCAGCCCGGCACAATTAATGGGTACGATCACCATGGACATCATGGGCGCATCTCAAGGCGCATTGCAATTAGGCGATGCCGAAGCGGTTCACAAGGCTGTTGAAGCCGGTGGTTTGACAGTTTGGGGAATGGATAAAGCCACCATCGTTGCTGTATGGACTGCCATTATCTTCGCTTACTACATTCTTGCTACCTTGTTACCTATTGACAAAATTATCGGTCGAATTTACCCACTCTTTGGTGCGTTATTGCTCTTCATGTCCGTGGGTATGGTGTACGGTTTAGTGTCTGCCCATTTCAGTGCAGTAGATCCTATCGAATTCTTCCGTACGATTGATGCAGATGGTCAAGGTTTAACCTTAGAGAAATTCACACAAAACTTCCAAGTGAAAGGTGATGTACCGATTTGGCCATTATTGTTCTTAACCATTTCTTGTGGTGCATTATCCGGTTTCCACGCAACACAAACGCCATTAATGGCACGTTGTGCTGAAAATGAAAAAGAAGGTCGTTTCATTTTCTATGGTGCGATGATTGCTGAAGGTATTATTGCATTAGTATGGTGTATGGTGGGTCTTGCATTCTATGAAAACCCGCAAGCGTTACAAGATGCGATCGCCGCAGGTTCACCATCTAAAGTAGTATATGACAGCTCATTACACTTCTTAGGTTTCGTTGGTGGTATCTTTGCAGTGTTAGGTGTCGTTGTACTTCCAATTACTTCCGGTGATACGGCATTCCGTGCAGCGCGTTTACAATTAGCGGAAATTTTCAAAATTGATCAACGTTCATTGACAAAACGTTTGTTCATTGCCGTGCCATTGTTCGTATTAGGTTATTTTGTTTCAACCATTGACTTCAGCGTGTTATGGCGTTACTTCACTTGGGCAAACCAAATGACGGCAATGGTGATGTTATGGACAGCGGCAGCTTATTTATACCGCTATCATAAATTTCACTGGGTGGCATCTATCCCTGCATGGTTTATTACCACTGTCTGTGCAACCTATTTGTATTACAACAAAATCGGTTTCGGGTTAGACTATCAATTGTCCGTTTACCTCGGCTTTGCGACAACGATTGTTTGTGTTGTGTTGTTCTTCGCGTTGGTTAAACGCTCCGGCGAAGTGGATCCGGAAGCCTTAGTTAATACATAGGCGAAATAAACAAGCGCTTCCGCCAAATCGTAACGAACAAGTTGCACACAATTCTGACGGAAGCCAAATAACCGATAAAAAAATAGCACCATTTTAGGTGCTATTTTTTATTTAACGAGGAGATTAACAGATTAACGCGATAAAAATAACGCTGCCGCGCCACGTACGCCGCCGGAATCACCGTATTTGGCTTTTTTAATCACCGGTACTTTGGCGCTACGCATCAAATGCGGTGGTAACGCTTTTGGCAACGCTTCGTATAAATAATCGAAATTGGATAATCCCCCACCAAGCACCACAAGATGCGGATCGAAAGCCGTAATAATGTTGCCGATAGAAATCGCCGCAAGCTCCACAAAAACGCCGACAAAATCCACCGCACTTTTATCACCGGCATAGAAACGTTGAATGATTTCTTTTGCCGCTAACGCTTCGCCTTTCAAATCACGGTATAGCATTTCAAAACCACGGCCGGATAAATAAGTATCCAAACAAGCTTTATTGCCGCAACCGCAATCATAAATCGGTGCCTTATCCCAACCGAGCAGTTTTAACGCGTGGTAGTTCAGTTGTAAATGCCCTAATTCGCCTGCCATACCGGTTTGACCTGAGTAAACTTTTCCGTTAATCACAAAACCGCCACCAAATCCGGTTCCCAAGATTAGGCCTAACACAGAAGGATACTGCGCATTTTCTGCATCCCATGCTTCCGATAAGGCAAAGCAGTTTGCATCATTTTCAGCCCGCACTTCACGCTCTAACAATGCGGATAAATCACGCAAAATCGGTTTATTGTCCGCCACGCGAATATTGGTAATTTCCGCAATACCGGTGGATTGATTCACAAACCCCGGAATGCCTAATCCCACCGACCCTTTACAGCCAAATTTTTCATCGGCTTTTTTCACTAAATGAACAATGGTATTTAACCAATCTTCATAACTGCTTTTCGGTGTTTCCACACGTTCGGAATATTGTTTTTCCAACTGAGAATTGAACACTGCCAATTCAATTTTGGTTCCGCCGATATCTAATCCGTACAGCATTTGATGCTCCTTTAAAAATACCTAAAAAAACAACCGCACTTTTGGCTAAAAATTAGTGCTCCACCGGCTTAAAATAATTTTTCTTAGCCAAAAATTGAAAAATCCCTAAATGAATGAGCCAAGCAATCATAATAGAAATCAACAAATCAATTGGGTAATGCATACCGAAACGTAAGCGGCTGATGAGCATAAAAATCGCCCAAAGGCTCATAAAACCGACCAATACTTTTGCACGGCGGCTTTTGTTACCGATTAATTGCATGAAGCCCACCGCCAACATGAGCCAACTGGCAGCAAAAATGGTATGACCGGAAGGAAAAGAATACCCGACTTCTGCAGCATAATGCCCCTTGATCCATTCCGGCACATTACGTTGTGTTTGATAGAATTGGTCAACAATTTGCGCTCGTGCTTGACGATCTTGTGCATAAAACGCATCGGCACTGCTGCCGGTTTGTTCGGTGACATACGTCACGAAAGGACGCGGTTCGGAAAAGGCATTTTTTAAGCCGGATTTCACACCTTGGGTGATGACCATGGAAAAAGCCATAACAGCAACAGCTAAAATCCATTGTTTACGATTGGAAAATAATGGTAAAAATAGCAACGCAAAGACGCCGCAAGTAATGATGGCGTAAGGCACACTGCCGCTTTCCGTTAACCAATATAAAGGATGTTCGTAGCTCTCGAAGACGATATTGCCATTCCACTGCCAAGCGGACAGCCAGACAAAAAGAGGGACAAGGCAAAGCAATAATGTATATAATGACAATCTTTTTAACATATTTATAACCATAAATGATAATCGGACTGCCATTTTATCATCAGAACTCACTAAAAGAAAAAGAATCAGGACAAAAGGACAAGTTATGGCAAAAATTGAACTGGTCGCCCAAGCCAATTTACCGACAGAATTCGGTTTATTTAAAATCGTGGGCTTTGAATTTCCGGACACTAAAAAAGAACACGTTGCTCTCGTTTTAGGCGATATTCGCAACAGTGATGAGCCTGTATTGGCACGCATTCATTCCGAATGTTTAACCGGCGATGCATTGCACAGTTTGAAATGCGATTGCGGTTTCCAACTGGCTGCCGCGTTGCGTCAAATTAATCAAGAAGGACGAGGCGTATTAATTTATCATCGTGAAGAAGGACGCGGCATTGGGCTAATTAACAAAATCCGCGCGTATTCCCTGCAAGATCAAGGCATGGACACAATCGAAGCCAATCTTGCTTTAGGGTTTGCCGCTGATGAACGAAATTTCAGCGTGTGTGCCGATATTTTTGATTTACTTGGCGTAAAAAAAATTCGCTTGCTAACCAATAATCCGGAAAAAATCGACACCATGAAACAAGCCGGTATTAATGTCGTGGAACGCGTACCGCTAAACGTAGGTGAAAATCGTTACAACACCGCTTATCTGGATACCAAAGCTAAAAAAATGGGCCATTTTATTGTGCATAACGGTGAACAGCATTTAATGGAATGCCCGTATTGCCAAGAAGAAGTCCCGAAAAAATAAGCGAAAAAACGACCGTACTTCTCTGATAGATCAGATAGAAAATAGCTCGTTTCTCCCGAGCTATTTTTTTGACACAAGGCAATGCGCATTTATTTTATGCATTGATTAACTTCGTTCTAAAAAATCCATGAAAAACCTTTGTATTCCCCGTCAAATTTCTGTTATTTTTAACCTCTTTTTACTACTCGGTATGTTTATTTAAGGAAAATTTATGCCATATTTGCTCAAATTAACCCAATTTGTGAGTAAAACCTTTGCACTTTGGGTACTACTCTTTGCGTTCCTCGCGTTTGTTTCACCGGAAGCCTTCCTCGAAATCCGCGGATATATCCCTTACTTACTGGGCATTGTCATGTTTGGTATGGGCATTACGCTCACCTTTAACGATTTCAGCGAAGTCGTTAAGCACCCGAAATCCGTCATTGTTGGTGTGGTTGGACAGTTTGTGATCATGCCGGCTATCGCGTTTGCATTAGCAAAAGTCTTTGCGCTCCCAACGGATTTAGCCATCGGTGTGATTCTGGTAGGCGCTTGCCCGGGCGGCACCTCCTCCAACGTGATGACCTATTTAGCGAAAGGCAACACTGCACTTTCTGTCGCTTGCACCACCATTTCCACCTTGCTGGCACCGTTATTAACGCCGGTCATTTTCTATGTACTAGCCAGCCAATGGATTGATATTGATGCCTCCGCTATGTTTGCCTCGGTATTAAAAATGGTGCTCTTCCCAATTTTCTTAGGTTTAGTCATTCGCGCCTTATTAAAAAAACAAATGGCCCAAATCAGTCAAACCATGCCGTTGGTTTCAGTGATTGCCATTGTATTAATCCTTGCCGCCGTCGTCGCCGGTAGCAAAGACAAAATCATTGATTCCGGTCTATTAATTTTCGGTGTTGTTGTCTTGCACAACTGCCTTGGTTATCTCGTTGGGTTTCTCGCTGCCAAAGCCTTACGACTCAATAACTACGATAGCAAAGCGATTGCCATTGAAGTGGGGATGCAAAACTCCGGTCTAGGTGCTGCCTTAGCCACCGCGCACTTTAATCCGATTGCCGCAGTGCCAAGTGCCGTTTTCAGTTTTTGGCACAATGTTTCCGGCCCGATATTAGCCAACTATTTCTCCACGCTGAAAAATCAGCATGACGAAGATCCGTCATCATAATCCAAAGTTCTGCTAATACGACCGCACTTACCTCTCCCTCCTTTCGACAAAACCGGTAAGTGCGGTTAAAAACCCCGTTGTTTTTTGCTATAATCTCGCGCAATTTTGCTTCCAAGATTTTATGAATAAATGACTATGACAACGAATTATTCCGCCAACGAAATCACCGTTTTAAAAGACCTTGAACCGGTACAACTCCGCCCGGGCATGTACACCGATACCACACGCCCAAATCATCTCGCACAAGAAGTTATCGACAACAGCGTGGACGAAGCCCTTGCCGGTTTTGCCACAAAAATCGAAGTGATTTTGCATAAAGATCAATCCATTGAAGTGATCGATAACGGACGCGGTATGCCGGTGGATATTCACCCGGTGGAGAAAGTATCCGGCGTAGAAGTCATTCTGAGTAAACTGCACGCCGGCGGTAAATTCTCCAATAAAAATTACACCTTCTCCGGTGGTTTGCATGGGGTGGGAATTTCTGTGGTGAACGCCTTATCCGAGCGGGTTGATGTCACCGTTAAACGTAACGGCGAAGTGTATAAAATCGCCTTTGAAAATGGCAAAAAAGTGGAAGACCTCACCATTATTGGCACTTGCGGTCGCCGCACGACCGGCACTACAGTGCATTTCAAACCGAATCCGAAGTATTTCGACAGCGAAAAATTCTCCGTCAGCCGTTTGCGTCATTTACTCCGCGCCAAAGCCGTGTTGTGCTCGGGGCTTGAAATTAAATTTATCGATAAAGTGAATGACACCGAAGACACTTGGCTTTATCAAGACGGCTTGAACGACTATTTAATGGAAGCGGTAAACGGTTTAATCACCTTACCGGAACAACCGTTCATCGGTGAATTTAAGGGCGAAAAAGAAGCGGTGTCTTGGGCGTTATTATGGTTGCCGGAAGGTGGAGAACTCATCGGCGAAAGCTATGTAAACCTGATTCCGACCGCACTTGGCGGCACACACGTCAACGGTTTGCGTCAAGGGTTATTGGATGCCATGCGTGAGTTCTGCGAATTCCGCAATTTATTGCCGCGCGGCGTGAAACTCACCGCTGACGACTTATGGGATCGTTGTGCTTATGTGCTGTCCCTTAAAATGCAAGATCCACAATTCGCCGGACAAACCAAAGAACGCCTTTCCTCTCGTCAAAGTGCGGTGTTTATTGGCGGCGTTGTGAAAGATGCTTTCAGTTTGTGGCTCAATCAAAACGTTCAAACTGCCGAATTATTGGCGGATATGGCGATCAGTTCCGCCCAACGCCGTTTGCGTGCAGCGAAGAAAGTGGTGCGTAAAAAACTGGTGAGCGGCCCTGCGCTACCGGGCAAACTCGCCGACTGTAGCTCACAAGATCTCAATTTAACCGAATTATTCCTCGTAGAAGGGGATTCTGCCGGCGGTTCTGCCAAGCAAGCACGGGAACGTGAATACCAAGCGATTCTGCCATTGCGCGGTAAAATCTTGAACACGTGGGAAGTCTCACCGGAGCAAGTGTTAGCCTCACAAGAAGTGCATGACATTGCCGTGGCACTCGGTATTGACCCCGACAATGATGATTTATCCCAATTGCGCTACGGGAAAGTCTGTATTCTCGCCGATGCGGATTCGGATGGTTTACACATTGCCACCCTACTTTGCGCCCTCTTCCTACGCCATTTCCCGAAACTGGTAGAACAAGGCCATGTGTATGTGGCGATGCCACCGCTCTATCGAATCGACTTAGGCAAAGAAGTCTTCTATGCCCTAGATGAAAGCGAAAAAGACGCTATTTTGGATCGTCTCAAAGGAAAAAAAGGCAAGCCAAACGTACAGCGTTTTAAAGGACTGGGTGAAATGAACCCAATGCAATTACGCGAAACCACGATGGATCCGAATACCCGTCGTTTAGTGCAACTCACCTTTGAAGCGCAAGGCGAAGAAAGCCAAGAAACAATGGAAACTATGGATATGCTACTGGCCAAAAAACGCGCTGAAGACCGTAAAAATTGGTTGCAAGCGAAAGGGGATCAAGTGGATTTATCCGTATAATTAGGAGCAAAATATGGATTCTATTATTTCTTATTTTTTAATTTGCTGGCAAAAAATATTTGATTATAAAGGAAGAGCTAGACGGTTAGAGCTGGGTTCATTTATTCTTCTAACTATCATTATGGCTGCCGGATTCCAAATTACTGAACAATTCATCAAAGAATATATATATTCTTATTCTGATTTATTGCATTTCGATATTTTTAATATAACGACTAAAGATGATTATGTAACTAAACAACATATTTTTACTTTACATACAACAAGTTACGTTTATTTACTTCTAAGTATCATCCCATTGCTATCAACCACCGCGAGAAGACTGCAAGATCTCAATAAATCTAAATACTGGATTCTATATCTACTCTTTCCATTCTGGATGATTTTAATTGCCTTTATTGGATTATTTATCAAACTAAAATTTGGCACAGATATTTTAAATATACCATGGCTAGAAAAATACTGGCTTTACATCATAGTACCTTTCTTACTTTATGAAATTTTATTAATCTTAAAACTATTATTTCAAGAAGGTGAATCTGAGGAAAACCAATATGGTCAATCTCCAAAATAATTAAAAACAACCAAAGAAAAATAGGTTTCCCATCAGGCAAAAACCGATAGAAATTAATACAAAATTTAGTAAACAAGAAAATCAAATGACAACAGACTCCATCAACTACGAAGGCATTGAACAAATGCCACTACGCCACTTCACCGAAAGAGCGTACCTCAACTACTCCATGTACGTCATCATGGATCGCGCCTTGCCGTTTATCGGCGATGGTTTGAAACCGGTACAGCGACGCATTATTTATGCCATGTCCGAGCTTGGGCTGAATGCAGCGGCAAAATATAAAAAATCTGCCCGTACTGTGGGGGATGTGTTGGGTAAATTCCACCCGCACGGTGATAGCGCTTGCTATGAAGCCATGGTGTTGATGGCGCAGCCCTTCTCTTACCGTTACCCATTGGTTGACGGGCAAGGCAACTGGGGTGCGGTGGACGATCCGAAATCTTTCGCGGCAATGCGTTATACGGAATCCCGTTTATCTAAAATTTCAGAAGTTCTATTGGCGGAGCTCGGTCAAGGCACCGTGGATTACCAACCGAACTTTGACGGCACCTTAGAAGAACCGCAATATTTGCCGGCACGTTTACCACATATTTTACTCAACGGCACAACAGGGATCGCGGTAGGGATGGCAACGGATATTCCTCCGCACAACATTAATGAAATCGCCGATGCTGCAGTGATGTTGTTGGATAATCCGAAAACGACCTTGGATGATTTGTTGACTGTGGTACAAGGTCCGGATTTCCCGACAGAGGCGGAAATCATTTCGCCGAAAGAAGAAATTTGCAAAATATATCAACAAGGTCGCGGCTCTATCAAAATGCGCGCCGCATGGAAGAAAGAAGACGGGGAAATCATTATCAGTGCCCTGCCGCACCAAGCCTCGCCATCCAAAGTGATTGCGCAAATTGCCGAGCAAATGACCGCGAAAAAATTGCCGATGGTAGAAGATATTCGTGATGAAGCAGATCATGAAAATCCGGTACGCATTGTGATCGTGCCGCGTTCGAATCGAGTAGATACCGATGCCATGATGGCGCATTTATTTGCCACCACCGATTTAGAAAAAAGCTATCGTGTCAACATGAACATGATTGGTTTGGATTACAAACCAGCAGTGAAAAATTTGTTGGAAATCCTCACTGAGTGGCTGACTTTCCGTCGCACCACCGTGACCCGACGTTTGCAATATCGCTTAGACAAAGTGCTTGCCCGCCTGCATATCTTGCAAGGTTTGATGATTGCTTTTTTAAATATTGATGAAGTCATCGAGATCATCCGCCACGAAGATGAACCGAAAGCCGAATTAATGGCTCGTTTCAACTTAAGTGATGAACAAGCGGAAGCTATTCTGAACTTGCGTTTGCGTCATTTGGCGAAACTGGAAGAACATCAGTTGCAAGCGGAACAAGCTGAACTGGAAAAAGAGCGGTCATCTTTGGAAGAGATTTTAGGCTCCGAACGTCGTTTAAATACGCTGTTGAAAAAAGAAATTCAACAAGATGCCAAAACATACGCCAGCCCTCGTCGTTCGCCGTTAGTTGAACGAGCGGAAGCCAAAGCCATTGCAGAAAACGAAATGCTGCCGACAGAACCGGTGACGGTGATTTTATCGGAAATGGGTTGGGTGCGTTGCGCGAAAGGGCATGACATTGATCCGCAAGGCTTAAGCTACAAAGCCGGCGACAAATATTTGGCGCATGCCTACGGTAAAAGCAATCAACCGGCGGTGTTTATCGACAGCACAGGGCGCAGTTATGCACTGGATCCGCTAAGTCTGCCGTCTGCCCGCTCCCAAGGCGAGCCGCTCACCGGTAAACTTACCCTGCCGGCAGGCGCAACCGTTGATCAGCTACTCATTGAAAATGAAGATCAACCGTTGCTCATGGCATCAGATGCCGGCTATGGCTTTATTTGTAAATTCGCCGATTTAGTCGCTCGTAACAAAGCCGGTAAAGCGCTTATTTCCTTACCGGAAAATGCCAAAGTGTTACCGCCATTAACACTGAAAAATCCGACCGCACTTTTGGTGGCGCTTACCTCCGCCGGTCGAATGCTGATTTTCCCGGTGCAAGATTTACCGGAACTGTCCAAAGGCAAAGGCAACAAAATCGTCACCATTCCATCCGCCAACGCAAAAGCGCGTTCTGAATTGCTGGTGCGGTTATTGTTGATTGAGGAAAATTCCAGCCTGGTCTTCCATTCCGGGAAACGTAAAGTGACCTTAAAACCGGAAGATTTACAGAAATTCCGCGCCGAACGGGGTCGCAAAGGGACGCAGTTACCGCGCGGCTTGCACAGCAACGTGGAAATTGAAGTGGTGACACCGCAGGAATAAAATTCAATACACACGGGGCGCTCATGGCGCCCTTTTCTATCTCAAAGTGCGGTGTTTTTTTCGGTTCACGAAATCGTGAATATACGAAAGGGTTAAATAACATTCCGTGCGTAATTTTCGTGCATCAAGATGCACGCTACGTGAATTGTGCATCGAGGTTAATCACTCGTGCTGCAATCTCGCTAACCCCTGACTAATCAGCAAACATCCTTTCCAGCCCCAATAGATTCTATGTTGTTGAATGAGCCCGTTTTCGATTTCCATCAATTCTAGAATATCAATTTGCTCACCCTCATCCGTTTGCCTTGGATATTCCCAAACTAATAAACGCCCATTTGTGAGATAATCACCACGTCGAAACCATTTAACCAATTCGTTAGGACGACGCTTTGTTCCTTCCTGTAAGAAAAATTTGATGTCATCCTTGCCATTCAGTACGCCATTTGTCCTATCTAAGATAGCCGGAACCAAAGGACTTTCAAATACCGCATGATCCGCGTATAACGCAATTAACGCTTCAACATCCCGCGCTTTCGCATACTCATGCCATTTTTCGTATATGTATCGAATCTCATCCATTTATTGTATCCACTTAACCTTCTAATAACGCCAGACGCTCTTTTGCTTCTTCAGAAAAACGGCTTTTTTGTGCGATTAAATCTTTATAAATAGAAATCGCCATCGGTCGGTTACGTTTTGTGCCTTCGCCTCGTTCATACATTAACGCTAAACGGAAAATGGCTTCCTCATTGCCACGTTTCGCGCCTTTTTCTAACCACCGAAAAGCTTTGCTCAGGCTTTTAATCTTGTCCTCGTTGTAATACAACATGCCTAAAACTAACATGGCATGGGAATCATTGGCTGAGGCGGCTTTTTCCAATAAAGAGATGGCATGCGGAAGATTTTTTTTAATACCATAACCGCCGGCATATAAAATCCCTAAATTTGTTAACGCCATGGCGCTACCTTTTTCGGCCGCTTCACTAAACCACCAATAGGCTTTACCGTAATCTTGTGCCACACCATCACCACGGAAATAAAACCGCCCGAGATCAAGCTGCGCACGACGATCATCTTTCAGCGCCAAAATATGCATGGTATTAAATGCGGTACGTAAATCGCCGGCTTGTAAAAAGCGTTGCGCCAATTCCCTCAACTGGTCGTTCGTTAATTGATTACGTAACAACTTATCCATCTCTTGGACGGTATTTCCAACGGAAATTGGAAGTCCAAGATTGGCGTGGGTGAAACCGCTCAATAACCCGAATACGAGGGCAATATATTTCAATTGTTTTTTCATCATCTGTCTATCTTTTCATCATCTCTCTATTTTTCGCCCTTTATCTACAACGTGGCATAAAGTAAATTGGCAAAAAACAATAGGGAAATCCCCATTTCGGTGAAACCCACTTGTTTGACCGACATTTTTTTCTTCGGCAACCAAATGGCACGAATGAATGGCGGCACAAATGCTAACGCCATGAGATATTGTTCTACACAAATAAATCCAAGAATACAAAGCGCGTGAAAACCAATGGATAATTTTAAATACAACGGATTTTTACGCTCGCGCATAACGGATTTCACATATAAAGTGGTCCCAATAAAAAATAAGCTCGGATACAGTGCCACCAGCCAAATTTTGTCATCAAAAGTGCGGTCAGGAAAATAATAGGATCCCATACCGGCAATCGCAAAAATCACAATGCCTGCTAAATCATTTAAAAAAGCACGTTCATCTTTTTGCTTAATGTAATAAATACTGATCAACACGAACGGCAACATAGCCGCCACAAATAGCACCGTATGCCAGTTATAAATCAATACCGGAATGGCAAAAATGGCACAGGCGAAGAAATAAATCCACGACCATTTGATATATAGTTCCAAATTTCTGCCTTTAAATAAATTCAGAAACGGATAAGTCATTAAATACAAGGAAAACCACGCCAACAAAAAGAAAATATGTTGCCAAATCGGATGACTGAGCAACATTCCGTATAAAAATGGCATAAGCGCCATCACAATGGCACCGTGTTGATTCGAAATTAATAGCTTCATAAATCAGATGAATTATTGAATGGAAGGTTCAAGAATTTTAGAGGTTTTTTGTGAGAATTGGTATAATCTCTGAGAATTATTTTTATTCAGAGGAAGATGGTATGACACAAATTCAACGCATTGACACCAACGCTCGTCTTGCAGAAGCCGTAATTTATCAGGGTGTTGCTTATTTTGCAGGGCAAGTGCCGGAAACCAGCGTAGAACAGAATACCTACGAGCAAACGAAAGAAGTCTTGACGCTTATCGACAAGTTGCTGGAAAAAATACATTCCCATAAACACCGTATTCTAAACGCACAAATTTTTTTGGCGAACATGCAGGACTATGCGTTAATGAATCAAGCTTGGGATGAATGGGTTGATGTGCAAAATCCCCCAGCACGTGCTACCGTGGAAGCTAAACTTGCGGATCCTCGCTGGAAAGTAGAAATTGTGATCACGGCGGCGGTTTAATCTGCTAATTCCACCTCTAACAGCAACGGTGCATGATCAGAGCTTTCCGTGGGTTCTGTTGTGGCGTTCAACACATTCAATCCACGCACAAAAATATGATCGAGCGGATTGCCTAAAAAACGTAAGCGGTGATCTTGTTCAAAAGACACTTCCTCTAAACCAAATTCGTTGATCACTTTTCGGATGATTTGCGCGCGATAACCATTCCAAGAATTAAAATCACCGGATAACACAAGTGGGCCTTGATGTTGTGAAACTAACTGCATCAGTGTGCGAAGTTGTTCTTCATAAGTCGTGGGATTTATTTCAAAATTGATCAAATGCACGTTGACCAATAACAGCGCTTGCCCGTTGGACAGAGGCAAGCTCATCGCTGCGCCCACTTTGGGAATACGAATCCAAGGTTCGGATTTTGCGCCGGCACAGTAAAAGTGCGGTGCAAATTGAGAGAGAATTTCCACGCCGGATTGTTGTTGTAAATAAGCAAAGGCGCTGGCATAAAGTGCGGTAGGAAATCGCGATGAATATTGTGTTGCCAATTCTTGTGTGTTTAACACTTCCTGTAATAGCAACAGATCACGCCCCTGTGCCAAACGATTCAGTGCCTGTTGCCAACCGGCATCTTGTCCTTTATGCAAATTCCAAACCAACAAGCGAAATGTCTTCTGTGTGATTTCGCGTGGTGCCTGGTCTGCTTGATAACAAATTAACTCATCCTGTTTTTTTATCGGATGATAGGTGAGATTTGGCGTCGTGCTAAAGTGAATATTGACAGGTGAAAAAATAGTGATGCTATAAAGAAGATAGCCGCCAATCGCTGCCACCAGTAAAACGAAAAAAGCGATGAATTTAAGGGGGGGATTTTTCAACATCATTACACCGGACGAATACTTTTCACATCAACGCTACAATCAAATTCGCGTTCTAATAATTGCAATTTTTGATCCTGCAATAAATCTTGCTTCGCCTGCTCCCGTAATTGAGCATAAATTTTGCGGCGATAATCCGTTGGCGTTACATACTGTTCGTCATCATTGATTTCAACGGTCAATGTAATGGCTTTCCCTAACACCTGTGAAAGCGCCTGCTGCAATAATTTGCAATGCTTATCTTGATTCAAATGTGCATGGCTGGAACGCACACCCAATTTAAGCGAATCTTCGCTTTCCGTCCAAATAAAGGTATTTAAGGCAAATTCTTTGGTGAGATTTTCCACACCGCTTTGTTCAATTAACTGTGCCCAGCGATCTTGTTCTTCCGTTAAATGGACAATTTTTTGCTGTAGTTCAGGAGTGATGTCTTGCAGAATGGCAGCCTTAATATCCGAAGGTTTCGGGCCCTGCTCAACCTGTGCTAGCTCCGGGTTGCTCCACTCCCAACGGTAATCTTCGCCTAGCCCATCTGAATCGTTTTCTTCACTCTCCGATTCATTCGGATTTTCCACCGCACTTTTAGCACCCAAGGTGTCAGAAGCCTGAGAAAGTGCGGTCAGTTTTTCAGAGGAATGTTGTGCTAGGCGCTCAGACTTTTTTTTTTCTTGAGAAGGGCTACTCGGCATCGCATCCAGTTGGTCTAATCCGTTTAATGCGCCAAGTACAGGCGAACTCACCAAGGGTTCTGCCGATTGCGTGGATTGAGGTTGCGCTGTTTTTGCAACGGTTTCATTCGTAGTGGATTTTTTACGATCTTGATAATGGGCTTTTATCGCCTGAGAAACCACCGGCATTTCTATCGCCGCTGAAGCAGTTTGCCCTGAAGATTTAACATGATTTTCCACCGCACTTGATGGATTTTTTGGTGAACTTTCTTGCGTGCTGTTTTCAAGGTTTAGCGGTTGACCAATGAATTTCGGATGAAACGCCAACGCACGCAATAACACCATTTCTGCGCCCATGCGCGCTGTTGGTGCCAAACTTAATTCTTTCCGGCCGCTCACCACTACTTGATAGAAAAATTGCACGTCCTGTGGTGCGATATGTTTCGCTAAAAAACCTATGTGATCCGCTTCTGTTAACGAGGCTTGTGGTAATAATTGCTGCATTGCGATCTTGTGCAGATTTTCTGCGACTTCACGCAACAGCTCATCCCAATCACCTGCTTTATTCGCCACCTCACTCACAACCTGCATGAGTTTTTCACCATTACCTTGTTGCAAGGCATAAATCATCTCAATGGCTTGGGTTTCATCCAATAAACCCAACATTTCATTGACAATATTGAGCGTTATATTGCCGTTACTCATTGCAATGGCTTGATCTGTCAAACTGAGGCTATCGCGGATACTGCCTTGTGCCGCACTGGCGAGTTTATCTAATGCTAAAGACTCAAAGGGAATCTGTTCCTGATTTAGGATGTATCCCAAATGCTCGGCAATTTGTGATTGCTCCAAGGCTTTCAAATGGAACTGCATGCAACGAGATAAAATCGTCACCGGCAGTTTATGAGGATCGGTAGTCGCCAACAGGAATTTCACATATTCCGGCGGCTCTTCTAAGGTTTTTAAGAGCGCATTGAAAGAATGGCGGGAAAGCATGTGCACTTCATCGATAAGATACACTTTATAACGCCCCAACACCGGCTTGTATTGCACGTTATCCAACAGCTCGCGTGTATCTTCCACTTTGGTGCGGGAGGCAGCATCGATTTCAATTAAATCGATAAAATTGCCTTCTTCAATGGCTTTACAGTGTTCACATACACCACAAGGCTCAGCGGTCACACCATTAACACAATTCAGCCCTTTGGCAAATAAACGGGCAATGGAGGTTTTTCCCACGCCGCGCGTGCCGGAAAATAAATAAGCATGATGCAGGCGATTTTCACGCAAGCCGTTAGCAAGTGCGGTCAAAATATGTTGCTGACCGACAACATCAGCAAAGGTTTTTGGTCGCCATTTTCTTGCTAATACTTGATAACTCATGCTTTATCCCTGCCCGTTTAGAAAATTAATGACCGGCAAAATTAACTAAAGTATAAGGTTCTACGCCTAAATCGCGTAAGCGTTGTTCGCCGCCGAGATCCGGTAAATTGATCACGAATGCCGCATGCTTCACTTCGCCGCCCAAACGTTGTACTAATTTAACCGTGGCTTCAACAGTTCCGCCTGTTGCCAATAAGTCATCAATAATCAATACGTTATCACCTTTTTGAATGGAATCCACATGAATTTCCAAGGTGTCTTGTCCGTATTCCAATTCATAAGATTGCGCAATGGTTTCACGTGGTAACTTACCCGGTTTACGTACCAACACAAAAGGCACATTTAATGCCAATGCCACCGGTGCGCCAAAAATAAAGCCACGGGATTCCGTCCCAATGACTTTATTAATGCCTTTATCTTTGCAATGTTGCACCATCAAATCGATCGCAGCGCGAAACGCCGCCGGTTCTTCTACTAAGCTGGTAATATCACGAAAAATGATCCCCGGTTTCGGATGATCAGGAATGGATTTAATTGAGGAGGCAATGAGTGCAAGTTGTTTTTCCATTTTTTTACCTAAAAGTGCGGTTGTTTTTTCACACAAATTAAAATTATAAGTCGGCGCGCATATTATCATAAATCGACAGATTGCCGAACATTAATCATAAAGATCTTCGCCATTTTTTCGGGTGCGCAGAAGCTGCAAAATCCATACATATTGTTCCGGTGTTTCGGTGACAAAACTTTCGATTTCTGCGTTCATGGCGCGAGCAGATTGCTGCGGATCATCACTCAGTGTCATTGCCGGATGAATTTCCATTTGGTATTTACCCAGCTGCGCGTTATAACGCGGAAACATCGGGATCACAACGGCTTTTGCCAACTTCGCCATTTTATTAATCCCCGGCAAGGTTGCTTTGTAGGTCGCAAAGAAATCCACATACACGCTTTGTTCTTCACCAAAATCTTCGTCCGGCAAATAATAACCCATTTGTCCTTGTCGAATGTGGCTCAAAAACGGTTTGATACCATTTTGGCGCGCATGCATTTTGCCACCGAAACGTTGGCGTGCCAGCGTCCAAAGCCAATCCACCAGAGGATTGCGATGCGGGTTATACATGGATGTCATCGGAATGCCATGAGTGTGCAAAATAATCCCTGACGCATCAATTGCCCAACCGTGCGGTACTAGCAAAATCACATTTTTACCCTGCTCTTTTGCCTGTTTAATATGTTCAATGCCAATAAATTCACTGCGCTGTTGCAAATGTTTTTTTGAACGCACCGCAATTTCGCCGATTCCTAACATCACTTGCGCCAATACAACAAACATATCATCAATCACCTGTTCACGCTGTTGTTCAGACCATTGCGGAAAACAATATTGCAAATTAATTTGCGCGCGTTTGCGTTGTTTTTTCGCTTTATGTCCAACCAACAGACCAATCTTGGCGGCGAATTTATCGCGCAAACGAAAAGGAATAAACGCCAGTAACAGCAAAACCAAAATACCGAGCCAAATGCCCCAGTATTTAGGCTTTAAATAGGACCACGAGAAATGCGGCTCATAGCCGACACGTGCCGTTAAACGAATATTTTGTTGAGAATCTGTCATAAAAACGTTGCGGAAATTCACCGCACTTTATCCCGTTAGAAATTAAACCAGCCTTGATCAAAGGCCATTTTTATCGTCATGATAAAAGACATAACTACCACCATTGGGCGAATCAACGTTTTGCCTTTGGTCATCACCATTTTAGCGCCTAAATTGGCGCCAATAAATTGTCCCGCCATCATGGCCAAACCGACCGTCCATAAAATTTGCCCCCCAATAAGGAAAAAAATTAATGAAGCTAAGTTAGAGGTAAAATTCATGACTTTGGCATGGGCGGTGGCCTTGGCTAAATTAAAACCCAGTAATGTCACGCAAGCCAAGCTCATAATCGAACCGGTGCCCGGCCCGAAAAATCCGTCATAAAAACCCATCCATGTGCCGATACAAAAAGCGAAAATCGGATAAGACAGACGTTGTTTACGATCTTCATCGCCCAATTTAGGCGTCACTAAAAAATAAACACCGATGGCTAAAATTAAAAATGGCAGAATTTTTTTAATGACGGAGGCATCAATCAGCTGAATTAAAATCGTTCCGGCGACAGAGCCAAAGAAAATCATCAGCAAAATTAGCCAAACTTCCGAAAAATTGACCGCTCTTTTACGCAAAAAATAAAGACTCGCAGAAAAAGAGCCACCACAGGCTTGTAGCTTGTTAGTCCCCAACGCGAGCGCAGGCGGAATGCCTGTCATCAGCAACGCCGGAATCGTAATTAATCCGCCACCGCCGGCAATGGCATCAATAAAACCGGCAACAAAAGCGACCACAAATAAAATGGCTAAAATATCAAGACCGAATTCCATCCCTTACTCCAACCATTCACTCCGATTTGGTGAGTTCAAGATTTGTTGACACAAAAAAGGTTCTAGCGGTGTGACTTTGGGCTTACTTGGTGTTGCCCCGGGTTTTGGCGGTTCAAACCAAGAATAAAGTTCGCTATCGCAGCCATCTCCGGCCGGCACCGGTGCCTGATTTTCGCAGTGTTGTGCGCCTTGCGGGCAGGTGAGCCGCACATGAAAATGGGAGTCATGCCCAAACCACGGACGGATTTTGTGTAACCAAGCACGATCTGAACCTGCCGTTTCACAGAGTTTCAATTTAATCGCCGGATTCACAAAAATACGCGTTACTTTCGGATCTTCCGCGGCTAACTTAATCAATTTTGCGTGATTGGATGTCCAGATGCTCTCATCCACCCGTTGTGCTTTGCGGTTCACCACCAACAAACCTTTTCCATCTGAATTCAAGGCATCCGTGTCAGACATACTGCCCATGCGCAACCAAATGTCAGCATCTAACCCCATTTGATGACTGGCGTGCCCCGTCAAAAAACGTCCGCCCCCCGGCATGGCAATATCGCCTACTAACATCGTTGGTAAGCCAGCCGCCTTGACGCGTTGTCCAAGACGTTGCAAATAACGAATCATGTCAGGATGACCATAATAACGGTTTTTATTCATACGAATGACTTGATAGCCTTCGCCTTTATAAGGCAAGGGTTCCGCACCAATAATACAGCCGTTGGAATAGCTGCCAATCGCCTCGGCTTTACCGTTTTCTGCCGGGATCGGACGTTTGATTTGTTGCCAATCTTGTGGTGCGGCAAAAGTAGATAGCGCAAAAAAAACGCTGCTAAAAATGACCGCACTTTTGATGGCGTGATGAAGAATCTTACTCACTATGTATTCCCCTGTTGCAAATTATCGACACTGCGCTTGAAATCGTAACAAATGATCTAACAACACAATCGCCATCATCGCTTCGGCAATCGGCACGGCGCGAATACCCACACAAGGGTCATGACGACCTTTGGTCACAACCTCTACGGGTTCGTTATTAAGATTGACGGAACGCCCCGGAAGGGTGATGCTGGAGGTGGGTTTTAACGCAATGGTCGCAATAATCGGTTGTCCGGAGCTGATACCGCCTAAAATGCCACCCGCATGATTGGAAAGAAATCCCTCCGGCGTCATTTCGTCACGATGTTCACTACCACGTTGTTCGACGACGGCAAAACCATCGCCGATTTCTACGCCTTTTACCGCATTAATGCTCATGAGAGCATGGGCTAAATCTGCATCTAAACGGTCAAATACCGGTTCGCCTAAGCCCACCGGCACATTTTCAGCAATGACGGTTAATTTTGCGCCGATGGAATCGCCCTGCTTTTTCAATTCACGAATTAATTCATCGAATTTTTCCACCGCACTTTTATCCGGACAGAAAAACGGATTACTATTCACTTCCGTCCAATCGATGTTTGCAAGGGATTGGGGCGAGATTTTTACCTTGCCGATTTGGCTTAAAAAACCGCGAACTTCAATGCCGTATTGTTCACGTAAATATTTTTTTGCGATAGCGCCTGCCGCCACACGCATAGCTGTTTCACGGGCAGAAGACCGGCCACCACCGCGATAATCTCGAATACCGTATTTTTGCTGATAAGTAAAATCGGCATGGCCCGGGCGAAAACGATCTTTGATTTCGCTGTAATCTTGCGAACGTTGATCGCCATTTTTGATGATCATACCAATGCTGGTACCGGTAGTTTTGCCCTCAAAGACGCCGGACAAAATTTGCACTTCATCGTCCTCACGACGTGGCGTGGTATAACGAGAGGTACCCGGTTTACGGCGATCTAAATCCGGCTGAATATCGGCCTCCGAGAGCGCCATATTCGGTGGCACACCATCAACAATACAACCTAATGCGATGCCATGAGATTCACCAAAGGTGGTGACGCGAAACAATTGCCCAATCGTATTTCCTGCCATAATCTTCTCTCTTCCATTCGATTTATGATTTCACTTCCACCAACGGCATAATCGCGCCGGTATCTTGATTTTTGATAAAGACATCGAGCTGATTGAAAGCGATCTCAATGTTATTTTCCGCAAACAATTCGTTAATACGGCGGTTTAACGCATCAATGGTATTTGTACGCTCGGAGACTTGAGAAACATAAACCCGCAATTCATGATCTAAGGTGCTGGCACCAAAACTGATGAATAAAGCACTTGGCTCAGGTTCTTTCATTACATTAGCTTGCTCAGCCGCCGCTTGTAACAATAAGCGTTTAACCAAGTCTAAATCGGAACCATATGCCACACCGACCGAAATCACTAAGCGGGTAATGGTATTGGATAACGCCCAGTTAGTGACTTGTCCGGTCACAAAAGATTTATTCGGCACAATCACTTCTTTGCGATCAGGATCGATAATCGTAATTGCACGAATACGAATTTTTGCGACCGTGCCGGTCACATCGTTAATGGTCACGGTATCACCGACTCGAATCGGACGTTCAAATAAGAGAATAATACCCGACACGAAGTTAGCAAAGATTTCCTGCATACCGAAACCGAGACCCACAGAAAGTGCGGCGAATAACCACTGCAATTTAGACCATGACATCCCTAAGGTGGCAAACGCCCATGCGCCTCCAATAGCCACTAAGAGATAGGTTAATAAGGTATTAATCGTATAAGGCGTGCCTTGCGACAACTTCACACGGGAGAAGATCAACACTTCTAAAATCCCCGGCAGGTTGCGCACCAAAATGTAAGTAATACCGATAATTACTAAAGCAACAATTAAGTTAAATAGCGAAATACTTTCGGTTACCACACCGGCTTCCGTTGTGGTCGTTTGTTGCCATAAGGTAATGTCGCGTAAGTAACTGGCTACAGTAACTAAATCCGACCACACATAATAGAAAATCGCAAACAATGCCGTCCAAATGAATAAATCGCCAAAACGTAACAACTGACTGCGCACTTGGTTGACCGCCATGCCCTCTTCTTGTTCGCTCACCACCACGACATCCTCTGCAGAGGATCCATCATTGGCTTTCGTAGCTTTTTGCTGACGTTTTTCTTGCACGCGACGGTATGCTAAACGACGGGAGGAAACCGTAATCGCACGGTATATCGTATGGCGCGCCAACGACCAAACCACCCAAGCGATGTAGGTGTTAATCATATGGTTAATCAAGTTAAGTGCGGTGTAGTAATAACCGAGCGCAACCAATACAATCAATCCGACCGGCACTAATTGCAATAAAATGCGGACAATTTTTAAAATCAGTTCATCTCGGTGATCACGATTTGTCTGGCCTAATGTTTTTGAAGCTCTACGAAAACGTGGCGCAATAATGGCGATACAAAAAATCAAGGCGACCATGGTATTCAATTCGCCAAGCACATCATTGGCTAAACCGCTATCCATAACATTACTGAAAACCGAGGTATTCAATAATAATACTACCGCGACAATGATTCGTTTCGTCACCGCTCTCAGTTTTTCCGCTTCATCCTGAGAGAATCCAAAATGACGAACGGAGATACCATTCGGTCGTAAAAGTGCAAGCACAAAGCTAAAGAACCACCAATATGCCGCCATACTCAACGACCATTGCCAAAATTCCGCCGGATTTCGAACAAAGAAAAAGCCCAACAGTTGGCACACGGCTAAAAACCATAATGTGGATGGCAAAGCGATAATCGCCGTCAATAAAAGTGCCATTGGCGTATGCCACTGACTGTCGGAACGAAGTGTATTAATTTCACTGTTAATGGTGGCTAAACGTTGTTTAATCAGTGTTTTAAATCTGAAAATAATACCGCCAATCAGTACCAAAATTGCCACAAACATGAGCAAATAAGGCAAGTTATCAAAATTTTTCGGAAAACCTAATTTTTTACTAATTCCCTCAAATTGCTCACCAAGTGACATCGGTAACTGCTTAAACCACGCTAAATTAATCGGGTTATTGCTTTTGACCCAAAAGCTTTGCTGATCCAACTTCGCCTGAATTTGATCGCTAAGCTGTGTAATTTGCTGTTGTGTCAATTCTAAAGAAATCGCCAAATTTAATTGGTTATTTAAAGACTTGATCACATCGGAGGCAATTTTACGGCGCTCCGTCAACAAATTGATGAGTTGTGCTTTTTCCGCCTCAGTAAAGGTTTGATTCTGATCGGCTTGAACCTTCGCCAAATAAGCCTCCAAATCGTAAAGCTCATTGCGGCGTTGAGTCATATCAAAAATCTGCACACGCAAATCGGCAATTTGTTTTGATAATCCTTGGATATTCAAGTTTGTCGGCAATTTTTGTTTTTGCTGTTGAATAATCCGTGACAACACCAATGTGCCTTGCAACGCACTAATTTGTTCATCAATGGTGCGCTGCGTTTGCGTTAAGCTTTCTAGAACACTGCGCATACGCAATTCATCTTGCGTTAACGTGTTGGTTTTTTCCGTTTGTTCCAATAAAAATTGGCTCAGCTGGGCATTACGCTCTAATTCTTTCTGAATATAATTATTTTTGACCGCACTTTGACTTTGTTGCTGTACTTGCTCAACCTGATTTTGTGTTTGTGCCAAATGCTGTTGATTAATCGCCTCTTGAATGGCTGCAATCTGTTGTTGTAGCACTTGCGCACGAGCGTTTAATAAGTCATAACGGCTTTGATACAACACCGTCAGCTGATCGCTGTTTTTCAACAAAATTTGATTGTAATTATTTTTCAGATCAATCAGTTGTAACTCTAACTGAGCCTGCTGTTTCAATGCTGCTGAAGTCGTGCTATCGCCAAGCTTTTGATTAAGCTCTTGCGCACGCTTCAAATTGGCGGTTAATGTGGCTTGCGCCCGCTCAGATACGGAGCTTTGCCCCGCCAATTGGCTGTTCACAGTCCCTAACGCCGATTGTGTTTCCTGTTGTTGTTCGGTTAATTTTTCAAGCTGAGCCTGTAGATCCGCTAAGCGACGAGATTGATAATCTGCCGCTTTTACCGTATCCAATTGCTTTTTCAGCGTTTGTAACTCAGCACTATTTTTTTGAATTTCAGCATCTGCGCCATTCAAGGTAGCTTGTAGCGCCTCATTGGTCTTTTGCTGCGCTTGAATTTGTTGCAATAAATCCAAAGAGGTTTGAATGTCTGTGACCAACGTTTGCTTTTCATCGCCATCCGGCATTTTTTGTGCTGCGGCGAGATCTGCCTTGAGACTTTTTTCGGTTGGCAAAGACAGGGTATTTTGATCGGCAAAGGCGCTGTGTGAGACCGCCATGTTCAAAAATAAGGCAGCACAAAGTGTGGTTAAAAACGCGTTTATTTTCATATTTATCCTAATTGTTTCGCTAGCCAGCCTGCTAACGTTTTCCGAGAAACTTTGATTGCGCCGTCGCTTAAATTTAACGGCAATTCATAATAGGCAACGGGTTGTTTAAAACGTTCCAATCGCCCCTGTAAAAATACCTTCAGATTTTCCACCGCACTTTTTGTCGGCTCCCGCCATTCCACAATGGCTACCGGTCGTTGACCAAACTCCGGATCGGTGACAGGCAACACAAAAACCTGTTTGACTAAATCAGACTGTAAAATCAGTTTTTCAATTTCTTCCGGCTGAATGTTTTCCCCACCGGAAATAAACATATTATCAATTCGCCCTGAAATCACAAGTTCGCCGTCGTGCCACGCACCTTTATCTTTGGTGGCAAACCAACCTTGTTCGTTAAGAAGAGAAACGATTCTGCCCTGTTGCCAATAACCTAACGCCAAGCCTGCACCGCGCAACCAAATTTCCTCATTGTGCAAACAGTATTCACGTCCGGCTAAGGGCTGCCCTACCCCGTTTTTTTCATCGCTTTGTTTAGCAAACACCGTAGAAGCCATTTCTGTCATGCCATAACCGGAGTAACTTTTCACGCCAAGACGCTGCAAAGCTTGCGTCAGTGCTAACGGAATATGTGCCCCGCCAAGCAATACGGCGCGTGTTTGTCTCGTTGTAGGTTTTTCCTGCAAATACTGTAACCAGCGTTGCACTTGCGTTGGCACCAAAGAAACGTGGGTCACCTGATTGACTGCTGCATAAAAATCCTCACCGGGTAACACTAAAGTTGCCCCTGTTGTCAACCAACGCCACACAATGCCTTGTCCGGAGACGTGATACAACGGCAATGAAAGTAACCAGGAATCTGTCGCACCAAATTGCATCAAATCACATACGCCTTGTGCATTGGCCAAATGTGCTTGCACATTATGTACAACGGCTTTGGGTAAGCCCGTAGATCCTGATGTCAGCGTCATGGTAGCCGGTTGCGTCAAATTAACGGGAAAATCGCCAAAAGAGTCTATTTTCTCTGCCTGCTTTATGGCATCCGAAAAAGTAAAAAAACACCTGAAAATCTCACCGCACTTTTGGGATTCTGCAACACATTCTGCGTGGTCTGAGGTAAAGAAAAAATCCGCATTATAGGCTTGGCAAAGTGCAATACGTTTTTCCAGTGGAAACATGGGGTTGAGCATTAAAACACGGGCTCCGATTTGAATGGCCGCTAAATAAAACAGCACCAGTTCTAGGCTATTTTTCCCGCACAATACGACACCATTTTGTGGCTTCACACCGAGGTGTTGCAAATAAGTGGAGATTTGCTGTGTTTTTTCGAGGAGTTGATGCCATGTAAAGGCGTCGCCTTGCAAAACTTGCAAGGCGATTCGCTTGGAAAATAGAGGAGATTGTGCAAATTGCCGACCAAGTGCCATAAGCATTAATTTGCCGTAAAAAATGACCGCACTTGATCAATTAAGTATTCCGGCAAATGCATGGACTGCATCGCGCCTTCCAACATAAGCATTTTACGACCGCTGTTGGTATTTGTGATCACCCAATACGGCGTATCAGGAATTTGTTTTGGTTTCGTGTGATTCCCCGCCATCAGCAAGGTGCCTTCATCACGGGCAAAATAAACTCGAGTGCGTCCTTGCAATGACTCGGTGGCGAGGGCAAAGCCTTCAGGATTGGTGCGATATAAAATTGTCAGAATACTTAAGAAACGAATAACCGCTTTATTTTCTTGTTTAAATGCTTCTGAGTTGAGTAACGCTTCTAATTTCTCAATGGTTTTTTGCGTTACGGCATCAGGCTGCTTTTTCACAGCAGGCTTTATTGCATCGCTTGATTCCGGCGCTGCATTGACTTTTTTGGCGTCCTGTTTCGTGTTAGCGGAAGAAGAATGTTCAACTGGGGAAGATAAACTCTCGGCAAAAGGAACATAGCTGTTTTTCGTGGAAAGATTGAGCAAACGACGTAAAATATCCGAAGCGCTTTCACCAATTGATTGCGTATTACCGGCAATGTATTGATAAAGCTCTTCATCCACTTCGATAATTTTCATTTTCTCTCTCCACTTGCTTGATCTCTTTAACCTTTTGACACATTATAACGAGCTGTAAGCAAATTCTCCAGCCCCAAATTTAACTGATGAAAAAATTACTCAACTTCCAATTTAATGAATTAAAACAAGTAATTAATAAACCGGTTTTGGTGTTCATTCACGGTTTATTCGGCGATATGAATAACTTGGGCGTCATCGCTCGTGCATTCAGTGATGATTATTCCATTCTACGGGTGGATTTACGTAATCACGGCTTGAGTTTTCATTGCGAAGAGATGAATTACGATGCCATGGCAGAAGATGTCTTTGACGTGATTCATTCTTTGGGCATTCGTGAAGTGATTTTAATCGGGCACTCCATGGGGGGAAAAACCGCTATGGTTTGTGCGGCAAATTACCCTGAATTAGTAAAACGCTTAGTGGTGATTGATATTGCGCCTGTCGCGTATGGCGAACATGGGCACGATGATGTATTCAACGGTTTATTTGCTGTAAAAAATGCACAACCCCATACCCGTCAAGAGGCTAAGCCCATTTTAGCGCAATATATTCAGGATGAACGCGTACAACAGTTTATGTTGAAATCCTTTGATGCCTCAAGTGCCGATTATTTTCGCTTTAATTTGACCGCACTTAAACACAATTACCCTCACTTAATGGGCTGGGAATCACGCCACATCACACAACCTTGCTTGTTTATCAAAGGTGGCAATTCCTCCTACATTTTACCCGAATACACCGATCGGATTTTATCCCAATGCCCACACGCTGCCTCCTTTACCATTAACGGTAGCGGACATTGGGTTCATGCGGAAAAACCGCAATTTGTTATCCGTGCAATCACACATTTTTTAAATAGAATTGATAGTCACGGGGAATCTAAATAGAATTTCATTTGCTTGTTAATTATGATATAGTTTTCTCCCAAATTTGGTTGTGGCTTATCATTATCACTTCTGAAATAATTCTCTTTAGTTAGAATGGCAGAAGTCGACTTACAGGCCAGTGGTTAACAAAATGGCAAAACAAGATTCTGACTGTATTACTTTAGATTTATTTAGCGAAATTCGTAGAGTTGGACGTCCGAAAACCAATCCACTGAGTCGGGAACAACAAATCCGTATTAATAAGCGCAATCAATTAAAACGTGATAAATCCTGTGGATTAAAGCGTGTCGAATTAAAATTGCATGCGGACTTGGTTCAACAATTAGAAGATTTAGCATCCCTACGAAATGTGAATCGTGCCGAGCTTATTGGCGCAATTTTACGAGATTATTTTAACATTAATAAATAGGTAACAAGATGGCTATTGTCGGCTTATTTTATGGTAGTGATACTGGCAATACAGAAAACATTGCCAAAATGATTCAAAAACAATTAGGCAGCGAATTAGTTGATATTCGCGATATTGCCAAAAGTAGCAAAGAAGATATCGAGGCTTACGATTTTCTCTTATTCGGTATCCCGACGTGGTACTACGGCGAAGCGCAATGTGACTGGGATGACTTTTTCCCAACATTAGAGCAAATTGATTTTACGGATAAACTTGTCGCCATCTTTGGCTGTGGCGATCAGGAAGATTATGCAGATTATTTCTGTGACGCCATGGGAACCGTGCGTAATATTATCGAGCCGCACGGTGCGATTATTGTCGGACATTGGCCGACAGAAGGTTACAACTTTGAATCTTCACAAGCATTAGTTGACGATGATACGTTTGTTGGATTATGCATTGATGAAGATCGTCAACCGGAATTAACGTCTGAACGTGTCAACAAATGGGTTAAACAAGTTTATGACGAAATGTGTTTGGCTGAGTTAGCTTAATAGCAAAAAAGGAGCTGTTATGTCTGAAGAAAACATCAAATTATTAAAAAAAGCAGGATTGAAAATTACGGAACCCCGTTTGACGATTCTTGCTTTAATGCAAAAACACAGTGAACAGCATTTTTCCGCAGAAGATGTTTACAAAATGCTATTGGAGAATGGTTCAGACATTGGTTTAGCAACGGTATATCGTGTTTTAAATCAATTCGATGAAGCCAAAATCTTAATTCGCCATAACTTTGAAGGAAATAAATCGGTTTTTGAGTTGGCGCCAACCCAACATCACGACCATATTATCTGCACCGATTGCGGTAAAGTGTTTGAATTTAATGATGAATTAATTGAAAATCGCCAAAAAGAAATCAGTAAACAGCACGGCATTGAACTCTCCAGCCACAGTCTATATCTCTATGGCAAATGTAGTGACATTAATCAATGCCCAGAAAACAACAAAAAATAATGCCATAAAAAGAACCGAATGTACGATGCATTCGGTTCTTTTCATTTTAATCATCTTCTTTTGCTAAACTCGCCTTATTTCAACGTCACCAGCCAACAATTATGAATTTGCTTATTGCGTTCAAAATCCAACGGCAAGGTTTTGTGAGAAATTTCCACCGCACTTAAGCCGAATTCTTCCAACTTAGCAAAATCCATTTTGAAACCGCGTTTATTGTTAGAGAACACAATGGTGCCGTTCGGGCGCAGAATGCGTTTTAAATTCGTCATTAACTTAATATGATCCCGTTGTACGTCCCAACTGTCTTCCATACGTTTGGAGTTAGAGAATGTCGGCGGATCAACAAAAATCAAATCAAACTGACGGTCGCATTTTTCTAACCATTGTAGGCAATCCGCTTGAATCAGTTTGTGTTGTTTACCTTCAATGTCGTTCAACAACAAATTCTGTTCCGCCCAGTTGAGATAAGTATTTGACATATCCACGGTCGTGGTAGATTTTGCCTTACCCAACGCTGCATGTACCGTTGCCGAACCGGTGTAAGCAAACAAATTGAGGAAATCCTTACCTTGCGCCATTTCACCCAACATTTTACGGGTCAGGCGGTGATCCAAAAACAAGCCGGTATCCAAATAATCCGTTAAGTTCACCCACAACTTCGCGCCGTATTCGTTCACATAAAAATACTCGCCTTTGTTCGCCAATTTTTCATATTGATTAGTGCCTTTTTGTTTTTGCCGCACTTTTAAAATCAACTTATTGGTTTCAATGCCTGTAACGCTCAAGGTAGCATTCACCGCATCCAACAACCGTTGGCGGGCTTTATTTTCATCAATATTTTTCGGCGCGGCATATTCCTGTACCACAATGTGATCAGCATAGCGATCCACCGCCAAATTATATTCCGGCAAATCCGCGTCATATAAGCGATACGCGTCTAGCCCTTGCTGCTTCGCCCATTTTTCAATTTTCTTAATATTCTTTTGCAGGCGATTAGCGAAATCCACTGCCACCTCAGGTGTCACCGAAGAAGTGCGGTCAAATTCTAGGGCATTTTCTACCGCACTTTGCTCTGTGCGCTCGGCAATTTGATAATTTTTCTGGACACAATCCAACGGACCATTTTTCGCTTTAAACTGACGATGAGAACGTAAACGCAAACAATCCAATAGACTTGGTTCACCACTGAAAATAGAGGCGTTCCAGCCGGCAAATTGTTGTTTCAAGCGTTGCCCAAACACAGAATACAAGGCAATCAGCGCCGGCGTTGTACCTAAACGTTCGCCGTACGGCGGATTACAAATCACTGTGCCTGCTACGTTCGGACTTGGATTTTTTATCGCTGCCACATCGCCCTGTTGCCACTGCATCAAATGCGCCACGCCGGCATTTTTGGCATTTTGTTTAGCTTTTTGCAACACACGATGATCCAAATCGAAGCCATAAAAGTGCGGTGAGTTTTCACGTTGTTTTTCGGCTTCCGCCAAGGCTAAGGCCTCTCCCTTCACCTTTTCCCACGCTGCCTGATTATGCCCCTGCCAAAAATCAAAGCCCCAATGCAGACGATATAATTGCGGTGCGATTTGCGCTTCCATCTGTGCGGCTTCAATCAATAGCGTACCGGAGCCACACATCGGATCCACTAATGGCGTGCCTTTTTGCCAACCGGAACGCAGTACAATCGCAGCAGCCAAGGTTTCGCGCAACGGCGCTTTGCCGGTGTCTTCGCGATAACCGCGCATGTGCAGCGCATCACCACTTAAATCAAGCGACAGCACCACGTCATCATGATTTAAATACGCATGAATACGAATATCCGGTTGTTCTTTATCCACGTTTGGACGGGCCCGACCGTGGCGCTCAAAATAATCCACAATGCCGTCTTTCACACGCATCGCGCCGAATTGGGTGTGGCGAATTTCTTGGTTCGTACCGTTAAAATCCACGAAAAAATGCACTTTTTCATCAAAATAATCCAACCAATTCACGCCCACCACAGCAGAATATAAATCCAAATCGCTAAAGACTTTGGCTTGCACGATAGGCAATAAAATGCGTGAACTCAAACGGCTCCAAAGCAAAGTGCGATACAGGGTTTCATCATCCGCCCAATAATGCACGCCGCCTTGCGCGACTTTGGCATCCTGTGCGCCTAACTCGGCCAATTCGGATTTTAAAAGCTCTTCAAACCCACGGGCTGTGGTGGCAAAAAGTTGTTTCATAAGGTCTCAATGGTTGGAAAAAATTGGCGGGGATTATAGCAGTTTTAAGCGACGCAGTGTGTTGAAGTGCTGTGGATTTTACGGATATTTTAGATTCATCGCGAAAACTGACCGCACTTTTTTGCTGTTTTCTGTCTATTTTATAAAACCTACTAATTTGCTTTGTTATTATTTTTTGGTATTATCCTGCCCGTCGTAAATGACGATAAATGACTACCACTCTCTTTACTATATTGTAAATAAGGAGCACTAATGAATAAATTCAATTTATTTATTCTCGCTATTGTTACTGCATTAAGTTTATCCGCGTGCTCATCCAGCGGTAATGATTCAAATCATACGGATAACACCAACAACACCATCACTCAACCGGGAACTCCGAGCCAACCAAACAACCAAACAAATCAGCCGACAACACCAAGTCAACCAAGTAATCAAGTTACCCAACCAACAGCACCAAACCAGCCGAATAATCAGGTAACACAACCGACGACGCCAAATCAGCCTAATAATCAAGTGGCGCAACCAACTGAGCCAAACCAACCAAATAATCAAATTAAACAACCGACAACACCGACCCAACCATCAGATCCAAGCACACCGGTATCGATTGTGGGCATTCCAACCAGTGGAAAATATAATGGTGTCGCTTATGAATATAAAAGCGGTGATGTAAATGACAAAATTGTGAATCCCAAAGTACATCGTTTAAGTTCAAACAATATCGATGTATTAAACGTTGACGGGAAACGAATTGATATTGCACCCGAAGGTGTGAATCCAGGATACACTTATTTGGATAAGGACGGAGAAACTCGTTTAAGTACCGGTGCTTTTGTTAATGGATTAATCTTCATGTCCAGCACAAGAAACGGCATCTATCAAAACCAAAAAGACGGCAAAACCTATGTTTATGTACAAGGTGAATTAACCCCGGTAAATGAAATTCCACGTACAGGTGAAGTACGTTATCTTGGATTAAGTAGCTACCATGTCAACAACGAAACCCTAAATGAGGGAGCTTCCGACGTCAACCCGCCAAGATGGGGAATTGTCGGTATTGATATGACCGCTAACTTTGATGAGAAAAAAGTTAATGGCCAATTACTGGCAACCGGTTATCCGGATAACGTTGTTTCTAAACTGGAAGGTAAAATCTCCGGTAACCAATTCAGCGGAACAAAAGACGGCACAACCATGCAAGGAGCCTTCTTTGGGAAGGATGCTAATGAAATGGGCGGTATTTATACTAACCAAGAAAAAGGCTTCAGCGGTGCATTTTCAGCCAAAGCTAACTGGTCAAAATAAATCTTTCTATATCACCACATACCCACGCTCAACCGTGGGTATTTTTTATTTAAAACAGAAAAAGTACAGTTGATTTTTTCGTCGGTTTTAACTTTTTCGTGCCTGCAAATACGCGTTCAACCCACGCTCTCTCAAGACACAACTCGGGCATTCGCCGCAGCCGCCTTCGACGCCGTTGTAGCAGGTGCGGGTGTGTCGGCGGATGTAATCAAAGGCGCCGAGTTGATCCGCCAGCGCCCGTGGCGTTCAAAATAATCCACAATGCCTTCTTTCACACGCATCGCGCCGAATTGGGTGTGGCGAATTTCCTGGTTTGTACCGTTAAAATCCACGAAAAAATGGACTTTTTCATCAAAATAATCCAACCAATTCACGCCCACTACAGCGGAATATAAATCCAAATCGCTAAAGACTTTCGCTTGCACGATAGGCAATAAAATGTGTGAACTCAAACGACTCCAAAGCAAAGTGCGATACAGGGTTTCATCATCCGCCCAATAATGCACGCCGCCTTGCGCGACTTTGGCATCCTGTGCGCCTAACTCGGCCAATTCGGATTTTAAAAGCTCTTCAAACCCACGGGCTGTGGTGGCAAAAAGTTGTTTCATAAGGTCTCGATGATTGGAAAAAATTGGCGGGGATTACAGCAGTTTTAAGCGACTCAGTGCGTTGAAGTGCGGTGGATTTTTTAAGAGATTTTGAATCGATGATAAAATCTCACCACACCTAAGCGGACACCATAAAGGCACGTTCACTGTATTTTATTCAATGCCATTAGACCAAAATGTACTCTAATTTAATCTTCGTTAAACTTCCCAGCAAATCCTCTGCCATTCTTTTATAACTGAGCGTCTGTGGTTTTTCTACCATCACCGCACGGGTAATGTTTTCTACAGCTTCGCCACTTAATATCAGATAATTCAATGCCACCTGCATTGCCGGTAGGCTAGGGTTAAATGCCGCATTTTCCGCATAACTGCCGTGATAAATCTGTTGATCTTGCGTTTGTAATGCAATGCCATGGAAAGAGTTTGAATAAGGCGCATGTGCTTGGTTAGCCATCGCAAGAGCTTGTGAAATCACTGGGTCGTTGCTGTTCAAGGATAATTGATTATCATGTTGATCCAGCAAATGTAGCTGAATGTTTAAGTTTTTTGGCCCGAATGCATCGGGTAAATATTGGTGCAATGGATTATTCTGGCGATGCGGTAAATGAATTTGTAATTTTTCTGCGCTATTTAATTCATTCATAAACTGGCGACAATGGCCACATGGCGTGTAGTTGACGCTAATGTCGGTGATCTGTTTTTCTCCGCGCATCCAAGCATGACTAATCGCACTTTGTTCGGCATGGATGGTTTGTTGAATATCCGTTTGGCAAAATTCTTGATTCGCCCCAAAATAAAAACTGCCGCTCACTCCTATGACGATAGCACCAACATTAAAATGTGAGATAGGCGTGGTGGCATAACAAGCGGCAATAGGAAGCAACTGAAGGGAGAGTTGTTGAGGAGTGATTTGATGTTTGTTGCACAAGTGCCGTATAGCAAAGTGCGGTAGGAATCCCACAAATTTTTGCTCTTGTAAAATAAGCCAAATATCCTGAGCTAACAGTGCATTATCAATTTGGGACAACGCATAGTGAATTTTGTCTGAAATTGGTGTTGTCATAGTCCTCTCCTTTTTCGCTTTTTATTTCCTTATCTTAGCATTAGATAAAAAAAGTGCGGTGGAAAATGAATATAAATTTCGACCGCACTTTTGTGATGGCTATGAGAACAAATTATTTCGCTGCTTTCAGCTCTTGATAATATTGTTCGTAGTATTGAATCGCATCACCCACATCATCTTGCCAGTGGCTATTTTTCAATATTTCAGCCGTTGGATAGATTGACGGATCTTCCGTGATTTCTTTCGGTAAGGCTTTTTTCGCTTCAAGGTTAGCAGTTGGGTAACCTATTGCCAGCGTTAATTTTTCTGCCGCTTTCGCACCTAACATATAGTTGATAAGTTTGTGTGCACCGTCCGGATTTTTAGAGGTAACCGGAATGGCTAAAGTATCCACCCAGAGTACCGGCCCTTCTTTTGGGAACACCATGTCTAAAGGTGCTTGTTCTTTTTTCGCAATACGCACAGAACCGTTCCATAATTGACCCACTTCTACTTCACCGGAAATAAAAGAGTTCGCAGGGTTATCAGAGTTGAAGGAAAGCACATTCGGACGTAATTTCAACAATTCCTCATAAGCCTGTTTGATAATTGCCGGATCTTGTGTGTTCGGATCCTGACCGATTTTTAATAACGCGATGTTGAACACTTCGCGGGCATCGTCTAGTAATTGCACTTTATTGGCAAATTCAGGTTTCCATAAATCACCCCAGGAGGTGAAATCACTGCCTTTGTAAGTGTTGGTGTTAAAGGCAATGCCCGGCGCGCCTAATAATTGCGGAAGGGAATATTTGTTGCCTTTGTCGTAAGGTTTATCGAGCCAATCAGGGTCTAATTCTTTAATGACGGGTAATTTGCTGTGATCCAGTTCTTTTAACATGCCTTCGCGCGCCATTTTGGAGACGAAGTAGTTAGAAGGGGCAATCACGTCATAGCCGCCGGCAGCGCCCTGCGTTTTTAATTTCGCATACATTGTCTCGTTTGATTCAAGACTTGACACAATCACTTTAATACCGGTTTCTTTGGTGAAATCGTCTAAAAGACCATCGGGTACATATTCAGTCCATGTATAAAGATACACGGTATCATTTGCAGGCGCTTCAGCTTTAGGGGCTTCCGGCGCGGTTTGCGCTTGTTTGTTGTCTTTCTCGTTACAACCTGTCAGGGCAACAGCGATCATACTTGCGGTGAATAAACCAGCAAATTTTTTCATTTTTGTTTGTTCTCCGTAAAAGAGGTGAAAAAAAACCACCTGCATAAAATGCAGGTATAAAAAAACGCCTTGATTGTGCGTCAAGGCGTATTGTATGTGATATTAAATTATTTGTGAAACATTATTACGACTAGATGTCTTTGTGTTTTCTGCCGATAAATTGGCTGGCAACTACGAGTAATAATGAAAGCACAATCATGATGGTTGCAAGGGCGTTTACTTCCGGTGTCACCCCGGTTTTCACCAAGGAGAAAATACGCAACGGCAGGATTTCATAGCTTACACCGCTCACGAAAGAAGACACCACAACATCATCGAGCGAGATGGTAAAGCTTAACAACCAACCGGATACCACCGCTGGTAATGCAAGTGGCAGAATGATTTTGCGTAAAATCGTTACTTCACTGGCACCCAAATCTTTCGCAGCTTCTAACATTCTTGCATCGAAGCCGTTTAAGCGAGAGAAAATGGTGACGGTGACATAAGGCAAACAGAAGGTCACGTGTGCTAACAATAAGGACCAGAAACCTAAAGAAATCCCCACAACCATAAACAACGCAAGCAATGATACCGCCATCACGATATCCGGCGACATCATCACGATAAACAACATACCACTTACGGCTTGTTTGCCACGGAAACGATAACGATAAAGCGCAATCGCAGTTAAACCGCCTACAATGGTAGCGAGGGTTGCTGCAAAGAAAGCAATCGTTACAGAATGAATCGCTGCTTGAATTAAAGTATCATTGTTAAACAGACGATCGTACCAGTTCCAGCTAAAGCCTTTCCAACTTAAACCATAACGGTCTTCGTTGAAGGAGTTAGTCACCAAAATAATAATTGGGATATACAAATAAGCGTATACCACAAACATAAAGATATTACGTAGTAAACGGCTCATTATTCTAACTCCACTTTCTTATTCAATAGTTTATTGGCACGGTAGTACACAAAAATTAACAAGGCCATGAGAATCGTTAAGCCGATACTGATTGCCGAACCGAATGGCCAGTTGCGGGAAATTAAGAATTCACTCTTAATCACGTTACCCACAAGTAAGACTTTCGCACCACCAAGTAAGTCCGCGACATAGAACATGCCCATTGCCGGCAATAATACCAACAGGCAACCTGCCACAATGCCCGGCATGGTGAGTGGTAAAATCACACGGAAGAAACGTTGAAACGCATTAGCGCCTAAGTCTTTTGCGGCTTCCAATAAACGTCCGTCTAATTTTTCAATCGCGGAGTAAAGTGGCAAAATCATAAATGGCAGAAGCAAATAGACTAAACCAATGATCACCGCCACCTCTGTGTTTAGAATGCGAATCGGTTCACTCAAAATGCCCATATCCATCAACATGGTATTCAACACGCCTTTCACACCAAGGAACACTTTCATACCGTAAATACGAATCAGCGAGTTTGTCCAGAATGGCAATACCACAAGGAACAATAAGAGCGGTCGATATTTCGGATGAATTTTGCTGACCATAAAGGCGAATGGATAGCCGATCAGTAAGCAAATAATGGTGGCAATGCCCGACATATACAATGAATTCCACACCACCTGCGCATAAAGCGGATTAAACAGATTGATGTAGTTATCCAAGTTAAATGGCAAGGCATAAAAGTTACTACCATCTCGGGTTAAGAAACTTACGACTAATACCAATAAGTTTGGAATTAGCACAAAGAAAATGAGCCAACCGAAGATAATCGCAACAGTAATTTTCTGAAATTTATTATTGATTATCTTCATCGTTGAGTACAACCTCCCAACCTTCGTGCCAAGTAATCCCTACACGTTGACCAATACTGTGATCCATATGAGGATCGTCTTCATTGAAAAACTCGCTCACTAACACACGTTTGCCGTTGTGCTCGAATTCTACGGTAGATTCAAGAGTCATACCTTTGTAAGTGCGGTCGATAATGTGACCGATAATCGCATTAGAATGTTCGTGTTCATCCAGCTCTTCAATCACAATATCTTCAGGACGAAGCAACACTTGAAGTTGCTGATCTTTTTCGACCGGAATATCCGTATAAATATCGCAAATACGGCCTTCCACATTGGCAAGTACTACATCGTCTGATTTGCGTTCAATGACGGTTGCATCAAAAACATTAATTTCGCCGATGAAACGTGCCACAAACAAGTTTGCCGGGTCTTCATAAATCTCACGTGGAGATCCGTCTTGTGCAATTTTACCTTTACGCAATAAGACAATACGATCAGACATCGTAATGGCTTCTTCTTGGTCATGTGTAACGAAAATAAAGGTAATGCCTAATTGGCGTTGTAATTGCTTTAATTCATATTGCATTTTTTTACGCAATTTGTAGTCCAACGCAGAAAGAGACTCGTCAAGCAATAAGACTTTAGGTTTATTGACCACCGCACGAGCAATCGCGATACGCTGTTGTTGTCCTCCTGAAAGCTGGGTTGGTTTACGTTCCGCCATTTCTTCCAACTGCACCATACGCAATGCCTCTAACACACGAGGTTTGATCTCGCTTTCCGGCACTTTTTGCATGCGCAAACCGAAAGCCACGTTTTCAAAAATCGTCATATGCGGGAACAAGGCATAGCTTTGGAATACGGTGTTGATGTGACGTTTTTCTGCCGGCACATTGGTAATGTCTTCACCGTCCAAAATAATGTTGCCTGAATCTAATTCCTCCAATCCGGCCAATAAACGCAACACGGTAGTTTTACCACAACCGGATGGGCCAAGAATGGTGACAAATTCACCGTTATTAATGGTTAAATTAAAATCGTTAATAATGGTATTGGAACCGTAGGATTTTTTGATTGAACGAAGCTCAATAATTGGCTTGTTTTGAACCGAGTTTTCCACTAGCTTTGGTTTTCTCCCTAACGTACCGAAGTTTTTCGATAAAAATTAGAAACAAATACTTATCATAAAAGATAAGCGGCGATGATAAAGATGAGCTGCTAATGATATAGTGATTAGCCCCCAATGAAAAGACATTAATCACAAATTTAGCGCCTCTTTTTACACAGACAAATTAACCGCTTTTACATTTAAACTTGCTACGTAGAATACAAAAAATGTTCAGGTTAAATCTCCGTCAATGCAAGGCGTAATAGGCCCCATTAAGGGGCATGAATAATCACAAAAGAGGCGTCATCGCCTTTGGTAACCCAAAGCACACTCGTCTTGCCGGAATTTTCTTTCGGCAATTCAATGGTGGTTTCCCCTTTCTCATTGGTTGCTTGTGCTTCTCTTTCTTCTGCCGTTGCCGTCACGAGACGAATGGTTGCGCCCTCAATCGGTTCGCCGGTGGCTAAGGATTTTACCTTAACGACATACTTACCACTATCCTCCATCTCCGTTGTCACGTCAAAATCGGTTAAAACAAGCAAGCGATAGTCCGTCAATTTGTCTGTCACCTGATCGATGTCATTTTTGACCGCACTTTTCACTTCCGTTTTCTCTGCCGGTACAGGAACTTCAGCTTTTAACCAAAAAATGCCCTTAGAAGGTAGCCCTTTTTCAGCTAAATCCATGGAAAGAAAATCAAAGTAACGTGGATTTTCACCTTCGGTATGTAACGTCTCTGTTTTGAAAAGCGTTGCTTTTTCCGGCTTAAAGACAGCCAAATCTGATGGTTGAAGAGATGGCGCGCTCCAATTAATCATTGAAAGTACTTGTGTTTTCGATAATGGTGCAACATCTAATGTTACAGTTTGCGCATTACGTATTTTTAAATTAATTTTGCTATTCCAGTATTGCGGAAGAAGATCATCTTGACCGACAAACTCCACATGATGCGGATAATGAGGTAAGCAAGCTAAACTGCCTAATGGATCTTTAAAACGATAGCCCCCTTTTGTGGTGAACTCATTATTTAAAATAAAATACACGCAACGTCCTTCCGGTACGCTCAGACGAAAAGCCGTTTTTGTCGTATAAGATTGCCCCTCACCAAGAAGCTCTGGCTTAATCACCTCGCCCTGCAACAGGGCAGATTCATTTAATTTTTCATAAGACCACGTTTCACCTTTCGGCAAAGCCGGCAGTAACACCGCAACCAAACTATCCGCAATATCCTCTTCATTCACTTCGTTGTTAAAATGCAGTGTTAGCACCTGATCAAGGACATCTTCCCCATCATTTACAAAAGAAAATGTGCTTTGTGTATTTTTCAAACTAAATTCATTCGGAATGGCAATTAGGGGAATGCCAACATCTTTATCCAATGTATTTCCGCCTAATTTCGATTGTAGTGACTTCAAGAGGCTAATTTGCACAAACTCATCCTCTTGTGTCGCAAGTGCTAACGGCTCAGAACGAATCCACGCTTCAAGCTGATTATCAGAATAGGTGACGTTAAAAGGCAACGTTTTTATTAGCGTAGCCTCTTTTCCCTTCGGTTGTTGAACTAACTTAAATTCAATGGCGTGTTCCAGCACTTTCGGATCGATCGGATGAGAGAAAACAATATGACCCACTGCATAATGCTGTCCTGAAATAGCATCTTGAGAAAATTCCCCTTCCGCACGGACGACACTAAAAGGTGCTGTTTTGACCGTTTGAGGTTGGGTAACTTCCGGTGCATAGGATAAGCTTGCGTTAAGTAGTTGTCTATCTAGTGTCACCTGATATTCTTGCCCCGCCGCCCAATCTTGCGCCGGCAAAAAAGCCAGTGCGTGTTCATTTTCCCATGTCCACTGCCCTTTCACTGATGGAAGAAGCTTAATGCCCTGCGCAATAGGTGCTTTTACTTGATTCGGTGTAACAATATTTGCGCTAAAATCAATCACTAACGGTGCAATTATTTCTCCCCCTTCAACCTGATACTGTGTTGGTTGAATCGGGTTTAATGTGATTTTAACCCCATTAGGATCGTTGAATTTTTGCTCTTGATGCCAGTAATATCCACCACCGGCAACCCCGCATACAAGAAGTCCCAAAAACAAATATGTCGATTTTTTCATTTATTGATGATCTCCGCTATTTAACAATGCGATATTGCGTACGTATTAATTTGTCCCACCTACGGTAATTTGATCGATTTTCAATGCCGGTTGCCCTACGCCCACCGGCACACTTTGTCCTTCTTTACCACAAGTGCCAACACCATGATCCAATTCCACTTCATCCGCAACCATGGACACATTTTGCATCACTTCAATACCGCTGCCGATTAAGGTTGCGCCCTTCACCGGCTTGGTGATTTTGCCTTTTTCAATCAAATAAGCCTCTGAAGTAGAAAACACGAATTTGCCGGAGGTAATATCCACCTGACCGCCACCAAAGTGCGGTGCAAAAATGCCGTGTTCTACGGACGCCACTAAATCCTCAAATTTATCTTTGCCTGCTAACATGTAGGTATTGGTCATGCGTGGCATTGGCAAATGGGCATAGGATTCACGACGTCCATTGCCTGTCGGCTGCACGCCCATCAAACGGGCATTCATTTTATCTTGCATGTATTTCTGCAAAATACCGTCTTTAATTAGCACGTTATGTTGGCTCGGCACACCTTCATCGTCAACAGTGACTGATCCTCGGCGATCCATTAAAGTGCCATCATCCACAATTGTGCATAACGGCGATGTGACTAATTCGCCGATTTTGCCGGTAAACAATGAACTTTCTTTACGATTAAAATCACCTTCCAAGCCATGCCCTACCGCTTCGTGTAATAACACGCCCGGCCAACCTGCGCCCAACACCACCGGCATTAATCCTGCCGGTGCCGCCACCGCACCTAAATTCACCAATGCTTGACGCACCGATTCTTTCGCAAAATAGACCGCTCTTTGCTCACCTTGATAGCTCTCAAAGAACCATTCCAAGCCGAAACGACCGCCTGCGCCCGCACTACCACGTTCGCGCTTACCGTCTTGTTCTACCAATACGGAAACCGATAAACGAATGAGTGGGCGAATATCAGCTGCCAAGGTGCCGTCAGTGGCCGCCACCAACATTTCTTCATACACCATGCTCAAACCGGCATTCACCTGCACCACTCGCGGGTCTTCCGCGCGAGCAGTTTTGTCCACTAAGCGCAATAATTCAATTTTTTGCTCTTGGCTTAAGCTGTATAACGGATTAATAGGTTGATAACGCAACGGTGCGTCTACCGGATTAAATCTCACCGGCAGAATAAAATTACCTTGGGAAGGTTGCGCAATGCCACGCACCGCTTGAGCGCATTGTTGCAAATTGGCTAAATTAATTTGATCCGAATAGGCAAAACCGGTTTTCTCACCACTGACTGCACGCACGCCCACGCCGCGATCAATATGAAATCCGCCTTCTTTAATAATTCCGTCTTCCAATACCCAGTTTTCATCCTGACTTAGCTGAAAATATAAATCGCCATAATCCACGTTGCGTTGCGCTAAGGTATCGAACAGATTAGACAAATCTGATAATGCTAAATTATTGCGAACTAATAGGGAGTCGGTCACTTGCTTTAACATGAAATCACACTCAAAAATAAATCAAAAACATAAAAAAATTGCTTAGAATTATAGCGAATTTCTACCTAAAGCAAAAAGAAAAGTTAGCAAAATAAAGAGGATAAATTCATTCTCATGAAAAACGGGCTTAAACTTTTTGAGGTATTCTCTTTGCGTGAGATCAAGTTTTTTATGATTACCCACAGGATTACCATGTTTGTAGTATGGCTCATTTCATTTCACGTTTTATACTCCTCCCCACCTTTATTACAGCAACGTATAAAAAATCATGGAAAATCCATTTACTGCCAACTGGACATCAAAAGGTCATACGCTTTGTTTAGGTCATTGGGAAATCAGTTATAACGGACTGCCTCTTACACTTCCTGCTGAACGACGGGATAAAGATATGGGAACACAAAATATTTATAATTTCATGGATCCCGAAGATGAACTTTATTTAGAAGGCTTAGATGAAAATGATTGGATACTCGCTAACATGGATTGGTTATCTGATTTATTTATTCAATATAATATTCCATTAGAAGAAGAGTATATGCGGGCATTTTACCAAGCCGTAAATCCAGAGGATTGGCGTTGTGGTAGCTGTGGTGGGTGTATTTAGATAATCAATAAATAAAAAATCAATTAGCGCACCAAACGTCTGATATCATAATCAGGCTTCTGGCGGCTAATTGATGTTTATTATTTTAGTTAATTCTCATCCTGTTCTTTTTCTTCCACTTTCGCCACCGCACCGTTAATCGTTAGGCAAATCTCAGTAGAAATTAAATGCGTTAAGATCGTGGCTAATTCCTGTAGTTTTTCCGTATTGGCTGTGCCACTTTCATTGAAATAGCCCTGTTCTTTTAAGCTATTCGTAAAAGCAGAGAAAACCGCTTTATCAAAAAATTCTGGTGCATTAATGCCATGCAGAACAGACAAGCGTTGCGCTACAGACTGACTTTCTTTTTCCAAATTCGCACGAGAAATCAATGGATTATTTTGCAACAAATTCACGGTGATGTAGTAACGTTGCAAAATTTCACGCACACCGGCAGACCACAATTGTAGCATCCGAATATTCGGCTTATTGATAGTCAACACATTTTCACTATGTTTAATAATATTTTGCCGTTGAAATTCTTGAATAATATGCTCTACCCGCTCAGCAATTTGCTCCTCTTCATTAAAATGCAGGAATAATTCGCTACGCAAGAACGGATAAATTTTCAATACACTATCCAGCACTAACGTTTTTTGAATCGCCTCATAATGCAACACAATGCTGGCAACCAATGATGGCAAGACAAAAAGGTGCTGGATATTATTGCGGTAGTAGGTCATTAATACAGCAGAAGAACGTTCCAAGCGAACAATTTCACCAAAATTGTCTTTTTCCACCAAAATACCAATGCGATCCAAACTTAACACATGATCCAGCATAATTTCCGGTTTTTCCGTTGGAATCACCACATCATCGGAATATGGCACGTTTTGCAAGAATTGTTGATAACTGGCAAGTTGCTCTAACAATTGCTCGCGAGATAGCGCACGTTGTCGGGAGGATAACAACGCTGTACCGGTTAAGTTCATGGCATTCACTGCAGCCGCTTTGTTGATATTCACCATTACTTGATGAGAGACTGCGTCAACCGCTTTGTTAAACCATTGTGGGCGATCTTCCAATGGAGCTTTCCATTCCGGGAAATACTGGTTCAAATAATTGCTTAAAGTAATCGGCTCACCAAAATTCACATAACCTTTGCCCAAATTGCGTAACTTTTTGATCACACGTAACACTAAACCGGCATTTTCTTTTTCTTTTGCCGCCCCACGCAGCTCTTTTGCGTATGTGTCCACTTCTAAAACGTGTTCATACCCCACATACACCGGCACGACAGATATCGGTCGGGTTTGTTGCTGCTGTAAGGCTTGCAAAGTCATCGACATCATGCCGGTTTTTGGCGCTAACAAGCGACCAGTACGGGAACGCCCGCCTTCAATAAAGTATTCCACAGAATAACCACGATGGAACAATTCCGCCAAATATTCACGGAAAATGGTGGAATACAAGCGATTGCCTTTAAAGGTACGACGAATAAAGAATGCCCCACCACGACGGAACATGCCCCCAACTGGCCAGAAATTTAGGTTAATTCCGGCGGCGATATGTGGCGGTACCAAACCTTGGTGATATAACACATAGGAAAGCAAGAGATAGTCAATATGACTACGATGGCAAGGCACATACACAATTTCATGCCCCTCTAACGCTAATTTCCGCACGCGATCAGCATTTTCTACATCGATACCTTGATAAAGTTTATTCCATAGCCAACGCAAGAAACGATCTGCCATGCGTAAGCCTTCATAACTCACATTAGCAGCAATTTCATCTAAAATTTTTTCGGCTTCTTTGTAGGCTTTTTCTTTACTGATATTTTTGCTTTTCGCTTCATCCTCAATGGCCGCCAATATCACCGGTTGTTGCAATAGTTTATTAAACATCGCTTGGCGATTAGGCAAACGCGGGCCAGTCGCAGAAATCCGCTGCTTGGCAAAGTGTATTTTTGCCACGCGGGCGAGTTTTTGTGCGATTTTCTGATCAAAGCCATGCTCACGCGTCATATAACGCAAAGATACCGCTTGAGAAAAACGTACAAAAGTATCCCGTCCAAACCAGAGTGCTGCGATGGTTTTTTGTAGTCCGTTTAACAAACGTAAATTCGGTAAACCGGTTTTGTCTTCGCGTCCCGGAGCTCTTCCCCACAAAACCGAAACCGGAATGAGTTGAACATCTAATTCTGGCAAAGTGCGGTGCAATTCCAAATAGTTATTGAAGATCGTGATAGTTTCTTTCTTCGCACCTTTGGATTTAAAAAAGCGCCGTCCTTCATCTAAAAAGACAAAACGTGGCAAAACACGCCCATTAATTTCATTTTGCTCCAAGGGATCCGGTAAACCGACGCTCAAACAGTTTTTGCGGAAAATCACAAAGTCAGTTTCAGAGGTGTAAGGCAACACATAAACGACAGGTTGCGCAACATTCAGTGCTAATTCTTCAATAGGGTGATGTGGAATCGGATTATTTTTTACTAAAATCGACAATGGCAACTCGAGCAATTTTCGATAAGCATTAAGAAAACTCGCCATAATAAATGTCCTTGTTATAACGTCATATCACTAAAAGGTTGTCAAACTTGCGCTAGTTTAGCATAAAAATTTTACTGAATTAGTGACCTACGACACAATTCTCAGATAACGTCATCATTTGCGTTATCTTTTACCAAAGAAAAGATTGCACTGCTTATTTTTCTGTATATAATACCAGTTATTTATGTATATATGAACAGGATTGATATTATGAAACCACTCACAGCCCGCCAGCAAGAAGTCTATGATTTTCTTAAACATCATCTGGAAACCACAGGTATGCCACCAACGCGAGCGGAGATTTCAAAAGAGTTAGGGTTTCGCTCTCCTAATGCAGCAGAAGAACATTTGAAGGCTTTGGCAAAAAAAGGTGTCATTGAAATTGTTTCCGGTGCATCACGTGGCATTCGTCTTTTATTGGAAGATAATCATGCAGAAGAAGAGCCCGGCCTCCCCCTCATTGGTCGCGTTGCCGCCGGTGAACCGATTTTAGCCGAACAGCATATCGAAGGCACATATCATGTTGATCCTGCAATGTTTAAACCACAAGCAGATTTTCTGCTCAAGGTGTATGGGCAGTCCATGAAAGACATTGGTATTTTAGATGGCGACTTACTAGCAGTGCACAGCACAAAAGATGTGCGCAATGGTCAAGTTGTGGTTGCTCGTATTGAAGATGAAGTGACAGTAAAACGCTTGGAGCGTAAAGGTTCGATGATTTACTTGCACGCTGAAAACGAAGAATTTGCCCCAATTGTCGTAGATTTAACCCAACGTCCGCATTTTGAAATCGAAGGTATCGCAGTCGGCATTATTCGTAATAATGCTTGGATGTAAAAACGCCCAAGGGGAAAAACACTGAAAAAATGACCGCACTTTTATTGCAAAAACTCGGATTACGTGTATAATTTGCGCCCTCAGTCACGTCCGAATAAGTTCCTTGCTTCCACAAGATTGGTGACTGGTCTTAACGTTGGAGGCTGATTAACCCGTAAGGAGCAGTAATGCGTCACTACGAAATCGTGTTTATGGTCCACCCGGATCAAAGCGAGCAAGTACCAGGGATGATTGAACGTTATACCGGTTCTGTAAAAGAAGCCGGCGGTCAAATTCATCGCCTAGAAGATTGGGGTCGCCGTCAATTAGCATACCCAATTAACAAATTACATAAAGCACACTATGTGCTTATGAATGTAGAAGCGCCTCAACAAGTCATCGACGAGCTAGAAACGACTTTCCGTTATAACGATGCTGTATTGCGCAGCCTTGTTATTCACACTAAGCACGCCGTAACCGAAGCGTCCCCAATGGTTAAAGCAAAAGACGATCGTAAAGCTTTAACTGAAGTTGAATCCAACGATTTTGAGGATGCTGAAGAGTAATTTGAATATTGATAATCGTTTATCCATTATTGGTGTTGTCGCCAATAATCCTAAACAACGCAAAAGCCCGAACGGAATCGAACATTGCCAATTTTTATTGGAACATCGTTCGAGCCAGCAAGAAGCAAATTTAATGCGACAAGCCTGGTGTAAAGTGCCCGTTCAAATCAGTGGCAATCAATTAGTAGAAAAAACTCAAGGCATTACGGTCGGCAGTAAAGTATTAATTCTAGGTTTCTTAACCACCCATCAATTAAATAATGGGTCAACACAATTAGTCCTACATGCCGAGCAAATCGAATTTATAGATTAGGAGACTAGCCAAATGGCACGTTATTTCCGTCGTCGTAAGTTCTGCCGTTTCACAGCGGAAAATGTTGTTGAAATCGATTACAAAGATATCGCTACATTAAAGAACTACATTTCTGAAAGCGGCAAAATTGTACCAAGCCGCATTACCGGTACTCGTGCGAAGTACCAACGCCAATTAGCTCGCGCAATCAAACGCGCACGTTATTTAGCGTTATTACCTTACTCTGATACACATCATCACTAAGAAGGGGAAGGTCAAATGCAAGTAATTCTTTTAGATAAAATTGCACACTTAGGTAAAGTGGGCGATCAAGTCAATGTGAAATCCGGTTTCGCACGTAACTACTTAATCCCACAAGGTAAAGCAGTTATGGCAACCAAAGCAAACATTGAACATTTCGAAGCACGCCGTGCAGAATTAGAAGAAAAAGCAGCTCAAGCATTAGCTGCAGCTGTTGACCGCGCAGCACGCTTAGAGGCATTAGGTTCTGTAACCATTGCGTCTAAAGCAGGTGACGAAGGTCGTTTATTCGGTTCTATCGGTACTCGTGACATCGCTGATGCGATCACTGCAAAAGGTGTTGAAGTGGCGAAAAGTGAAGTGCGTTTACCAAATGGTTTAATCCGTACACTTGGTGAACATGAAGTGACTTTCCAATTCCATGGTGAAGTCTTCTCTCACTTAAACGTTGTTATCGTTGCTGAATAATTCAGTTTTACGAAAAAAGCCCGGTTTAATGCCGGGCTTTTTATATTGGCGTTATCACAAGTTTGATTCCGGCCATATTTAAAAACGATGAATCATCCAAAATGAAATTTAAGCAAAGCGGATTGTCCGGAGAAAAACTTCCTTGTTTCCAATAAAAACGGTATAATTCGCACCGAATTTTCATATGAGATCCCGCCAACAGATGCCGGCGGGAAAACCGATTAATTATTTCTAGAGGATCAAATGGCAAAAGAAGATTGCATTGAAATGCAAGGTACAATTCTGGAAACCTTACCAAACACCATGTTTCGCGTTGAGTTAGAAAACGGTCATGTGGTAACTGCACATATTTCGGGCAAGATGCGTAAGAACTACATTCGCATTTTAACCGGTGATAAAGTCACCGTAGAAATGACACCCTACGATTTAAGCAAAGGCCGCATTATTTTCCGTAGCCGTTAATGTTCGCCTCACCGAATCAACAAAAACACCGGATATTCTCCGGTGTTTTTGTTTTTTAAGTTGTTGGATATTGCATCTTTTTCAAAATACGACGTTGAATAAATCCACCCAAGAAATGTAGCAAGAAAAAGACCGCACTTAGAATAAATAAAGGAGTATCACCTAATACGGCATAAGGCGTTTTGCCTTCTGTCGGCGCGATCTTGTGCGTAAGTACGGTTTCCACAAATTGTGGTGCTTGCGCCACGATTTCCCCTTGTGCATTAATAAATGCGGTAACACCTGTGTTCGTGGCACGAATGACAGGCTTACCAAACTCTAATGCTCGCATTTGTGCCATTTGCAAATGTTGCCATGGGCCAATGGAATTGCCGAACCACGCATCATTAGAAATGGTTAAAATGAAATCGGAATCCGCTACCCTATTTTTCTGTAACTGCGCGCCCAAAATAATTTCATAACAAATCGCCGCTGTGAAATTAACATTTTTTGCTGAGAGTGGTTTTTGAATAAAATCACCACTTTGAAAAGCTGACATCGGCAAATTAAACACCGTTCCAAGCGGGCGTAAAAGGCTTTCTAACGGGACATACTCACCAAACGGCACTAAATGATGTTTATTATAGCGGTTAGGCGTTTTTAGCTCATAAGGCATCGCTTTATTACCAACTACCGCAATAGAATTGAATAATTTACCCACAGACTCATCACGATAAATCGTTCCAATCATCACTTCTGTATTCGTTTTTTCCGCCATGGATTGGAGTATTTGGAAAAATGGTTGGATATTATTTTCATAAGTAGGAAATGCAGCTTCCGGCAAAATAATTAAATCTGTTTTCCCCAAATTATCGCCAATCAATCGCCCATAATTTTCCATGGTTTGAGACAAATAATTCGGATCCCATTTTAAATTTTGCTCAATATTGCCTTGAACTAAGGTGATATTCACGGCTTTTTCAGGGATGTCTTGCACATATTTTGCTTTGGACGTATAACCGGCAAGCAAAGCAACAACGGCTAGAATCAAGACATTCGCCACCGCCATCGTGATCTTGCGTGGTGCGCTTAGCCATGCAAAAACGCCGTTAAAAATGACCGCACTCACAAACATCGTAAAAAATGTTAATCCGGTAACACCAAAAATCGGTGCAATGTCTGCAAAAGGACTCTCAATCTGCGTATAGCCAAACTGCAACCAAGGAAAACCGGTGAAGACCCAACCGCGCAGGAATTCCGTAAACGTCCACAGTACCGGATACATCACCGCTCGTTGCACTTGCAGACGACGTACCAAATAGGCAAATAGGAGCGGATATAAAGATAAATAGGCTGCCAACACAACCACTAAGAAATAGCTCACCACCAGAGGTGCATCGCCGAATTGATGAATACTGACGTGCAACCAATTGACGCCAAATGTGAAAAAACCTAAGCCCCATAAAAAGGCAGAAAAAAGTGCGGTGGATTTTTGTGGCGTTTTTATTGCCCAAATTAATCCTAACAAGGAAACATAAGATAGCGGCCAGTAATTGAAAGGTGCGAAGGCAAATACGCCAATAACACCGGAAAACAGTGCGATAAGGTAAGTTAAGTATTTATTCATCACGCAAACGGTGTACGCCTCCCAGCACACACCCCTAATATGTTGTTATTGAATGAAATAAACGGCACGCGTTAGAAAAGCGCGTGCCATCGTTAAAGATATAATGAAAAATCAAGTTAAAATGAAAACTATTCGATAATCTCTTCTGTTTTTTCCTTCTCCGGCAGGTGTTCATCCGGCACGGTAACACGCAACTGGATAATGCGTCGGCTGTCGGCAGACGTCACTTTAAAGTGGAGATTTTCCAACGTAATTTCTTCACCTCGTTTCGGTAAATAACCAAAGGCCTGCATAATCAATCCACCGATAGTATCTACTTCTTCGTCAACAAATTGCGTGTTAAATTGCTGATTAAAATCATCAATATCCGTCAACGCGCGCACAGCATAAGTGTGACGGGAAAGCTGACGAATATCTGCCACATCTTCTTCATCAAATTCGTCTTCAATGTCTCCGACAATTTGCTCTAATACGTCTTCAATGGTGACCAACCCTGAGACGCCACCAAATTCATTCACTACAATCGCCATATGAAAACGTTCGGCGCGGAAATCTTTTAGCATTCTGTCCACACGTTTACTTTCCGGCACAATCATTGTCGGGCGAATAACATCAAGCAAATTAAATTCTTCTGCACTGGCACGCAAATATTTCAACAAATCTTTGGCGTGTAAAATGCCGACAATATTGTCGCGATCATCTGCGTCTTTAATCACCGGAAAACGGGAATGCGCTGATGCAATAATGACATCCAAACAGGAGTCTAAATCCTGCTCCGCTTCAATAAAGACAATTTGAGAGCGCGGGATCATGATATCACGCACGCGCAATTCGGCGATTTCCATTACGCCCTCAATCATTTCGCGGGTATCTTGATCGATTAAATCGTTTTGTTCGGAATCACGAATGACTTCCACTAAGTCTTCACGATTTTTCAGTTCGCCTTGGAAAAAACGCCCGAAAAGAGATTGGAAAAAGGATTTTTTACTGGCTTCGGATTGATTGGTCGAGTGTTCTTCGTTCATAAAAAATTTAATCATTACCGTCGGATTGACGAATAAAAAGTACCATATTTACATTCAAAGCGCAAAAATAAGCATAAAGTGCGGTGATTTTTTATAAGAAATTTGTCCTAGGTCACAAATTCATTTAAACATTCCGCATGCCCTCTTTACGCTTACCTTGCTTGTTTAATTTGCCATTTAATCCACACACAAATTTAGCGTAACGCGCGTTCAACTTCTGCCGCTTTAATTAAAAACGCCTTACGTTCTGCTGTGGTCATACTGCTGCTCGTGCCGGGAAGTTTTACCGTAATCGGATTGACCGGACGCCCGTTAATATGAAATTCATAGTGCAAGTGCGGTCCCGTTGATCCGCCGGTATTCCCCGATAGCGCAATTCTTTCCCCTTTTTTGACCGTTTGTCCTGCTGTCACTAAAGGACGGCTCAAATGCATATAAACGGTTTGGTATTCACGCGAATGTCGAATCACCACATAACGGCCGGCACCACGGGCTTGATAAGCAATTTTTTCTACTGTGCCATCCGCCGGCGCAATCACCGGTGTACCTGTCGGCATGGCGAAATCTACCCCTTTATGCGGAGCAATTCGGCCGGTAATCGGGTGGCGGCGAACAGGGTTAAACGGCGAGGAAATCCGCGCTTGACGTTGCAATGGGTAACGCGCAAAACCTCTGCCTAAGGTTTCACCTTGGCGATTATAATAACGCCCGTTATCAGCTTGGATCGCATAATAGCTCTTACCGTTACTGATAATGTGAATCGCCTCCACATTTCCCTGACCGGTGAGCTTGCCATCTAAATATTCACGAGAGACCAAAATGGAAATTTTTGTGCCTTTACTTAACTGTTTTAGGCTCACTTGCCACTGCAAGGCGGAGAACAACTGATAAATTTGGCGACTTTCCAGTCCCATGCTCTTCAAACTATTCACAAAAGACGTTTCCATGCTACCGCGTAAAACATCCCGCTTCCATGTGCTTTTCTTTTCGATAATTTGTCGTTTAAATTGTCCGCTTGCTTGCAATTCGTAAGTATGCTCTTTCTTTTGAGAAACAAGCCAGTTCAAATATTCTAATTTTCCATCATTATCCAAAATCCAGTAAAACTGTTGCCCTGCCTGTAAATGCTTTAATTCGGGATAGGCTTCGGTCAACTGCTTGCCGGTCTCATCATCTAATCCGGAAAGCTCCAAGACATCCTTTAATGTTTCCCCTTTCACAACGGTGTGGCTGAATTGTTCTTTAATCCGAATAGCCTGATCGGCTACATCTAAAATATTCGCCACCACATCTTTAGCATCATTCGGCAACCCCTCTAATCCATCAAATTCATCATGGGTTGTGACTTCTTCCGCTTCGTCATCTTGCCCAAGGTCGTCCTCATAAGAGGTTGCATTATTATCTTCGGTATTCAACCCACGAGTATCCGCAAGAATTTGTGAGGATTGCAAGGTTTCATTCGCAAATGAGGTCGTATAGGCAGATGCGGGATAGAGTGCATCCGCGAGAATGTCTTGAAATTGATTCGTGCTTGAAGTGAGATCATTCGTCATGGAAGAATCAAGATGAAGAGGATAAGCCATGGTTTCCGCTTTATCGGAAGCGCTGTCGTTTAAGCGTAAAAAAACACCAAGCGCAATTGAGCAAATCGCAATAAAAAAAATAACGGCTTTTATACGAGATTTTCTTTTACGGCGATCTCTAGCCAACATAATATACTGCACAGCACCAACTTCCTTTACAACAAACCCTTCATCAGAATAGTAGTTACGACCACATGAATAAAAAAAAATTCATCAAAACATAAATTAAAATGAATCTCGTCATTATACACAGAAATTTGCGTTCAACTTGTTAAACTTCAAAAAATAAGTTATTTTTAGCGCAATTTTTCCTCAAAACAAAATGCCAAAATTCATATGCAAATCAATGCAATTAAATTGCCTTTAGTTGAATTAAAAAATATTAATGTGAAATACGGGCAACACGTAGCGTTAAGCAACATTAACTTGACGGTTTATCCCAACTCCATTATTACCATTGTCGGTCCAAACGGTGGAGGTAAATCGACCTTATTGAAAGTCTTGCTAAAATTGCAACAGCCCACGTCAGGTCAAGTCATTTATAACAAACACATTCGCATTGGTTATGTACCGCAGAAAATCCATTTGGATCACAATCTTCCCATCACTGTGGAGAAATTTTTATCCCTAAAAAAAGGCATTGGACAACAAGACATTCAAGACGCTATGACGCGCTTGTCTATTACCCATTTAATGCACAACAGTATGCAAAAGCTCTCCGGTGGCGAAATGCAACGGGTGCTATTGGCGCGAGCGATGTTAAATAAACCGAATTTATTGGTCTTGGATGAACCGACTCAAGGGGTGGATATGACCGGTCAGGCAGAACTCTACCAGCTGATCAATCAAACCCAAAAGCAACTTAATTGCGCCATTTTAATGGTATCCCATGACTTACATATTGTGATGGCAGACACCAATGAAGTGCTTTGTGTCAATCAGCATATTTGCTGTGCCGGCACGCCGGAAACCGTGTCTAATGACCCAACATTTATTCACTTTTTTGGCGATCAATTTTCTAAAAACATTGCAGTTTATACCCATCATCACAATCATCGTCATGATATGCATGGAGATATCTGCAACATGGAACCGAAACACTCCAACGCAAGGTAATATGATGTTTGATATTCTTTTTCCCGCTTGGCTTACAGGCATGATACTTTCGCTAATCACCGCACCCCTTGGTGCTTTTGTCGTTTGGCGTAAAATGGCTTACTTTGGTGATACGCTATCCCACTCCGCCCTCCTTGGCGTGGCGCTGGGTATTTTTCTGCAAATCAATCCGTATATCGCCATTCTCATACTGACCCTATTGCTTTCCGTTGCGATGGTTTGGTTGGAAAACAACACGCAATTTTCCGTCGATACGTTACTTGGCATTATCGCCCACAGTTGTCTTTCAATCGGCGTGGTAACCGTCGGCTTACTGCAAAATGTGCGGGTAGATTTAATGTCCTATTTATTCGGCGATCTGCTTTCCATTAACTACGAAGACTTAATCTATATCGGCATAGGTGCTGTCATCGTGCTTGCCACATTATGCTATTTTTGGAAAGCTCTCATTTCCACCACCATCAGTCCTGAACTGGCACAAGTGGAAGGCATTAACGTGAAAAGAATGCGCTTTATTCTAATGATCCTCACCGCATTAACCATTGCGTTAAGTATGAAATTTGTCGGCGCTTTGATTATCACCTCGTTGCTCATTATTCCTGCCGCCACCGCCAAACGCTTTGCCCGCACACCGGAAAGCATGGTTGTCATCGCCAGTATCATCAGCATGATCGCTGTCTCCATGGGCTTAACCTTATCCGCCTATTACGACACCGCCGCCGGCCCCTCAGTGGTAATCTGTTCTACTTTCTTATTTTTATGTGCGTTACTGAAAAAAGAGCAAAACTAAAAATCGCCCCAAAAATGACCGCACTTTGATCGGTAACCTATTCTTATTTTCTCTGCGCATGATGCTTCTCATGCGCGAAAGATACGGTTTTGCGATTGGGATCGCAAAATCACATCGCAAGCTTTCCTTTTGATGATTTCACTGGCTAAAGTGCGGTCAAAAAAAGGAACGTTTATGCAAAAGGGATTCACCTTATTGGAAAGCTTGATTGCACTGCTTGTGATAAGTGTTCTGTTAACATTGGCACTGCCTACATGGCAACACTATCGCCAACAGTCGATTTTGCAGAAAGAGCAACAAAAGCTGTATATCTTTTTACGCCAAATTCAAGCGCGGGTAGAAAATTCATCGGACATTTGGTTGTTAATTGCCAATCGTCATCAAACGACAGGACGTTGGTGCCTCACGGCGCAAGTGAAGCATGACAAATTATGTGATTGCTTAAACCCACAACATTGTCCCCCTGAAGTTTCCGCCTATTTTTATTTTCCTGCCTTTGAAGGCACCCTGTTAATCAGCAAACGCTACTACCCTTTTGAAATTACAAGGTTAAGCGGCATTCGTAACACCGCGTCCACCGCCTGTTTTGTGTTACAAGCCAACCATCAACGAACCCTCTTTTCGTTTTTTAATGTGGGCAGCCTTAAATTAAAAGATAACCAATCCTTAAGTGCTTGTGTAAATGATGAAGAATAGCATGACGTTAAAACAAAAATGCCTTTCAGGGCAAAGCTTGGTGAGTTTAATGCTTTCAATATCCCTTTCTTCGTTTTTATTCTTGGTGATTTTGCAGTTTTATAGCCAACACCAACAACAAAATCAGGAAATGCTTTTGCGCCTGCAGTTACAAACAGAGCTACAACGTGTAATTCAGCTCATCGGAAAAGATTTGGCGCGTGCTGGGTTTCGCGCGGTGAGTGAAAAATTAGCCCAAAACAATTTGTCCTTATTTGAACAACCGAATCCGCCTTCGGCAATCACTATCGCACAAATGGAGACAGAAAATAGCAATAGTTGTGTTCTCTTTTTCTATGATCTGAATGTGAACGGCTGCATAGGCGGACAATACAAAGGCAATACCTGTCTTGCAAACGAGAAAAATGCCACCAAAGAAATTGAACGTGAATTATTCGGTTATCGACTCAATAAGAAAATGGTAGAAACCCGTTTAACCTATAAAAGTGCGGTCAAACAAAATTGCAATTTTGAAGATTGCCAACGTTATACTCAACAATCTGCCTGTAATCACGGCGGTTGGGTAGATTTGTTAGATGAAAAAGAATATGAAATCACTCATTTAACCTTTGATTGGTTAGCAGAACAAAAAGGCGTTGAAGTGCGTTTAATGGGAAATTTAAAACAGAATAAAAAAATTACCTACGAAACCGCCATCGTTGTGCCGTTATTAAACCGAGAAGAACCATGACAACACCCCAACACGGCATCATGACACTCACCTTACTGATATTACTCAGCGGATTTTTGCTGGTGGCTATGCTGTTTAACGATGATCTCCTGCGTTTATATTCCGCCATTGCGGCTCAGCGGCATCGGTATGTGGAACAACAGCTCACCTTGCAACAACTTAGCATGAATGAGAAAAAAACGCGCTGCGAACAGCTTTCTACACAAGAAAACGGGGATGCCTTTCTAGTGACCTTTCGTTTGGAGAATAATCGATTAGCGGATGGTTTGAGCCATTATGTGTGGTGCCGGCGCGATAAATTATTTCAAAAACAGCCGGTGCGAAACCAACATGAAAAATTGTTTAACCAGTTCATTTCCGAAGAAGGGCTTGCGCTTTTTCGTCAGCAATTACAGTCTCCACCGCTAATTTTAAGCAAGTCGTCGCCTGCGGCATTGTATTGGTTCAAGGCAGAAGAAACCGAATGGGAGATTGATAAAAACGTGAATGCGGTGATTGTCGCCGAAGGCGATTTACACATTCGAGGGCAGGGTAAAATTAGCGGTTCGATCATTACCAAAGGGCGATTAACGTTAGATGAAAATATTAAAGTGACTTATTCCAAAAGTACGGTTACTCAGATCGTGCAACAATACAGCCGTTGGCGATTAGCAGAGAAGAGTTGGTATGATTTTGTCGTTCCCAAAAATTAATCAGAAAGGCATGAGCTTGCTGTCCTTGTTGGTGACTTTATCTGTATTTAGCGGGCTTTTCCTCACGTTTAACCAATGGGGAAATTTACAACGCAAAAGTGCGGTGGAAATTTATCAACGTTTTCAAGCTATTCAAATTGTTGAGAATCAACATCAACGGCGTTTTCTTGGGTTGCCTTGTGAATCGAACGTGCTGCAGAATCAAATTCGTTTTCGCATTACGTGCACGCAAAATCAGGTCACGGTGAAATATCCTCGCGGTGAAATTAGTTTATAATAGCGCAAATTATAGTTGAGCTCATTTCCGGAGGCAGCGTGTTTACTGTTTATCATTCGAATCAACTTGAGGTGCAAAAGAACATTCTCGTTGAATTAATTCAACGTCAACCGCTGAGCAATCCATTACAGCCGGAAACGGTACTGGTGCAAAGTCCGGGCATGGCACAATGGTTACAGTTACAAATCGCTGAGCAAAAAGGCATTGCGGCGAATTTTGCGTTTCCGATGCCCGCCAGTTTTATTTGGCAGCTTTATGCAGAAAATTTGCCCGATGTGGCGCAAAGCAATCAATTTAATAAAAATGCCATGATGTGGCGTTTGATGCGCTTAATTCCTCAATATTTAGAGCAAGAGGCTTTTTACCCTTTACGCCATTATCTGACGCACTCTGTTCAATCGGAGCAATTTAAACTCTACCAACTTGCCGGGAAAATCGCCGATTTATTCGACCAATATTTGGTTTACCGCCCGGACTGGATTGCCGCTTGGGAAGCGCACCAAGAGGCAGATATTCATCATCAAATTGAAGCTCAATCAAATTTCAATAATGATCGTTTATCGGCACAGATTGAACAAAATATCGCCTGGCAGGCGAGTTTGTGGCGGGCTTTAGTGCAGGCGGTCAAGACGGAAACAGGATTAGATTTGGTGCAACACCGAGCGCATTTACACCAACTATTGTTAGAAAAACTCCGTGAAAATCGACCGCTCTTTCTGCCTGAACGCCTTTTTATTTTCGGTATTCCGGCGTTGCCAAAAGCCTATTTAGAAATTTTTCAAGCCATTAGCCAATATTGTGATGTGCATTTGTTCTTCAATAATCCTTGTCAGGAATATTGGGGCGACATTGTGGATCCCACATTTGTCGAAAAATTAGCGCTACGCACTCGTACCGATTATTTCAACCAGGTTAATAAACCTTTGTTGTCCGCAGACCAAATGGCGCAGGTAGAGAAGCAATGGGAAGTGACCTATGCACAAGAAAAATTGCAAGTCGGCAACCCATTGTTGGCTTCATGGGGAAAATTGGGACGCGATTTTTCTTATTTATTAACGCAGTTAGAACCGAATGAGATTTCTGCCTATGCGGAGATTGAACCGCAGAATTTATTGAGTCAAATTCAGCATCAGATTTTGCATCTTATGCCGAGTGGCAGCGAGCCGTTAAACTATCAAGAAAATGACCGCACTTTAACCTTCCATGCTTGTCACAGCACGATGCGGGAAGTGGAAGTCTTGCAGGATTATCTGCTGCATTTATTACAAGAAAATCCCCATTTGACCCCAAAAGACATCATCGTGATGGTGGCGGATATTGATAAATACACGCCTTATATTCGCGCGGTTTTCGGGCAACATGCTACGCCGCAAACTGCCATTCCATTTTCTATTTCAGATAACAAATTATCGGAAAATGATGTGGTTATTGCCGGTTTCCTCTCTTTATTGCAGCTCAAAGAAAGTCTTTTCAGTGCAGAAGACGTGTTGGCGCTGTTAGATGTGCCGGCAATACGCCAACGCTTTAATATTGAATTGCAGGATTTGGCGCAAATTCGAGATTGGGTGAAAAATGCCGGCGTGCGTTTTGGTTTAGAGAAACAAAGTGAAGAACCTCATGGTAAGGTGCAAAGCAACTACAATTCCTGGCAAGCCGGTTTGGAACGTATGTTGTTGGGGTATGCCTTACGGGAAGAAAATGGTATTTGGCAAGACAGCCTTGGATTGGACAACAGTTTCGGCTTAAAAGGTCAGCTGGCAGGGCAACTGGCTGAGTTTATCGCCGCATTATCAGATTGGTTCCAAACGTTGCAACAACGCTATTCCGTAGCGCAATGGCAACAACATTTGTTGACCTTAACGGATCGTTTCTTTGCGGCGACAACAGAAACCGAGGAAACCTTATTTTATATTAAAGACGTGATTCAGCAATTTGCAGAACAGTTACAGGACGTGCATTTTGATGAACTCTTGGGCGTTGATGTTGTGACTGATGTCATGAGCGGTGCGTTAGAAGAAAACCCAAATCACTACCGTTTCTTGGCCGGCAAAGTGAATTTCTGCACGTTGCTGCCGATGCGTTCTATTCCATTTAAAGTGGTCTGCCTGCTCGGTATGAATGACGGTGAATACCCACGTCAACAGCCGCCAAATAGTTTTGACTTAATGCAGTATCACCGTATTAAAGGCGACCGTGCGCGCCGTGATGATGATCGTTACTTGTTCCTTGAGGCTTTGTTATCTGCGCAGGAATATTTGTATATCAGCTACATCGGACGTTCTATTTCAGATAATCAAGAACGTGAGCCCTCCGTATTGGTGAGCCAGTTGTTGGATTACATCGTGGAAAATCTGCCGGATGAAGGAAAGGATTGGCGGGCATTGCTGGTGCAGCAACACGGCATGACGGCATTCAGTCGAAAAAACTTTAAAAAAAACGACCGCACTTTCAGCCAATCTTTTGCGCAACAATGGTTGCCTTTGGTGAATTCGCAATCCAATCAGGCATTGTCGGATTTCATTCAACCGACAATAGCGCAGGAGGATTTCGAACAAGAAACGGAGATTGAATTTTCTCGTTTGGTGGCGTTTGTGAAAAATCCGGTGAAATTTTTCTTTGAGCGCCGCCTCGGTGTGAATTTTTCCGAGCAGGAAGAAAGTATCGCCGACAGTGAAAATTTCGTTTTGAATAATGGCTTAGAGAAATATCTGATTCATGCGGACTTGGTCGATGTCGATGAACACCAAATCGACGCGTTTTTTGATCATTTGAAGGTGAAAGGCGTCTTGCCAAGAGGTGAATTTGCGACACTCTACGCCAATAAATTATTGGATGAAGTGGCGGAATTTAAACACTATATTGCTGATTACGTGAAACAAACACCACAAAACCGTTTTGTACAAATGACCTTGCCAACGGTATTCGGTAATATCACCTTATCAGGCAATATCTCCCACTTATATGGCGACCCGTTACAGCGTGTGACTTGGCGCATGGCAACCGTCAAAGACAAAGATCGTATTGAAGCTTGGTTATATCATTTATTGTTGTGTGCCACGCAGTCGCAGCCGACGGAATCCCTTTTCCAAGGCAAGGACAAACGCGAGATCTTTAAAGTGGTGTCTCAACAGGATGCCCTTGCGCAACTGCAAATTTATGTCGAAAGCTATTTAGCCGGGCAGTCGCAATTACAGCTGATTCCAACACAGGGCATTGAGGCATATCTAAAACAGATTGCTAACGAAGAGGCGGTTGATGGTGAGAAGTGCTTTGCTCAGTTAACAAAAATTGCCGAAGGGGATGATTATTCCCGTGGCGATTTATATTGGCAACGTGTGTTGGTACAAACGCAGGAATTAGACTTGGCGTGGATAAATCAGCAGGTGAAGGCGTGGTTTGCACCGATGTTGCAAGCGATTAAGAGGGAAAAATAGTCTTATAAATAGGCCGCCATGACCACGGCATTCTCCCGTTTGCCATCGGGAGTCGGGTAATAGTTTTTGCGGATATCCACTTGATTAAAGCCCAGCGAATCATAAAGCGCTTGGGCTTTTTTATTGGATTCGCGCACTTCTAGCCACAATGTCAAAATGCCTTTTTGTCTGAGTTGGGTGATGAGCTCGTTTAAGAGCTGTCGTCCAAGTCCCAAGCCTTGTTTTTGCGGATCGATAGCAATATTAAACAGGGTGGCTTCATCTAATACTGTCTGACAAATAGCAAATCCATAAATCTGATGTCCTTCGACGATCTTTAAATTGAGATAACGCTCGCCTTGGTTATTTTTCAGCGTACCTAAACTCCAAGGCACGGCGTGAGCAGCCTGCTCAATGGCATAAAGTGCGTCAAAATCTTGTGCTTCAATGGGCGAAATGGTTATCACGATAAATCCTTGTTATTCGGCATTGATGGAAGGGGATTGTTGAATGGTTTGCCAAAATTGACGTTTTGCCTGCGGATTTTGTTTAAATTCCTCAAGATCACCTGACTGCCACACATTTAATGGTTGTGGGAGAGATAAAGTGCGGTCATTTTCCGAGGTGTTTTGAGAAAGCAACCAATAACTGACTTTATGGTTAACTTGCAAATAAGCAAGCTGTTCAAAGGTGATGTTTAATACTTGCTCGCTATCCAGGTTCAGGCCGCGTAACACATCCTGCACAACAGGTTGTTGCAATAGATTTTGCTGACTGATGATAATCAAACGAATATGCTCGGCGACAGTGATATTCATTGCGCCTTTCAACGCTTCCGGGCGCACTAACTGCCATTGGCTGATGCCCATTTGTTGCAGTAATACATCTCGACGGGAGTAAGGTTGGCGCGTTTCTTGCATATCTAAAATCAATTCAATCCAGTATAATGGGCGCCCATTTTAACCAATAAGGCAGAGGATTAATAGCGTGATTTGTGCAGAAAGTGAAGTGCTGGAACGTCATCTGGATTTTTTAACGGGGAAGTCGTTATTGCTTACGGGAGCCGTGAACGATGAGTTTCTTTCCGATTTACGATGCCAAGGTTTTAACGCCCGTGCTTGGAGTTGGTATTTTGATTACGCCAACCGAGAAAATCAAAAGCAACAAAGTGCGGTGGATTTTTCCCTCGAATTTCAACGCCAAGCCGATTTGATCCTGTTTTATTGGACGAAGAACAAGCAGGAATGTCATTTTCAATTAATGCAAATGCTTGCCAAAAGCCCGGTGGGACAAGAAATACTCATTGTCGGCGAAAATCGTAGCGGCGTACGTTCTGCCGAAAATAGGCTTGCGGACTTCGGCGATATTCACAAAATCGACTCTGCCCGCCGTTGTAGTCTTTATCATTTTCAGCTAAAAAATCCACCGCACTTTGATCTGAATTCCTTCTGGAAATCCTACCAACATCCACAACTTGCTGATGTCACCGTGTATGCGTTGCCGGGCGTATTCAGCGCAGCCGAACTGGATGGCGGCACCGCATTGTTGTTGTCCACGTTAAAAAATGTGTCGGGCGATGTACTGGATATCGGTTGTGGCGCAGGCGTGATTGGCAGTTACATTCAAAAATATCATCCGAAAACCAAGCTGGTGATGACGGATATTCACGCCATGGCGCTTGAATCGGCACAGCGAACCTTGCGAGAAAATCAGTTGCAAGGCACGGTGCAGGCAAGCGATGTGTTTTCTCATGTGGAAGGTAAATTTGACCTGATCATTTCCAACCCGCCGTTTCATGACGGCATTGATACCGCCTATATCGCCGTTAATGAGTTGATTAAACAAGCCAAATGGCATCTTAAAGCCGGTGGTGAATTGCGTATTGTAGCGAATGCCTTTTTGCCTTATGCCGACTGGCTGGATCAACATTTCGGTAGCCATGAGGTATTGGCGAAAAATAATAAATTTAAGGTGTATTCAGTGCGCGGATGAGTGAATCCTGCACTAAATTTTGCTGGCTCGGCAAAAACCTTTTAGCTAGAATTCTACCTATTATTTACTACTTCGGGAGAAGACTATGAACTTTCCTAACATCGCCCAACAAGTGATTGAAAAACTTGGTGGCAAAGAAAATATTGTCACTGCGGCTCACTGTGCTACCCGTTTGCGTATTGTGCTAAATGATGAAAGCAAAGTGGACAAGGAAGGCATCGACAATATTGAAGGGGTAAAAGGGCAGTTTGCGGTTGCAGGGCAATATCAAATTATTTTTGGTTCCGGTACCGTGAATAAAGTCCACGCTGAATTAACCAAATTGCTGGGCATCGGCGATGTGAGTAAAGCGGAAGTGGCAGAAACGGCAGGCGGTAATCAAAGTTTGTTGCAACGTTTGGTAAAAGGTTTAGCGGATATTTTTGTACCGATTATTCCGGCCATCGTAGCAGGCGGTTTGTTGATGGGTATTTACAGCATGCTCACCGCCAAAGGGTTCTTTGTAGATGAACTCAGCGTCATCGACATGCATCCCGAACTCAAAGATTTTGTGGATTTCATTAATACCATTGCTAATGCACCGTTTGTGTTCTTGCCGGTATTGCTTGGTTTCTCTGCCACCCGTAAGTTTGGCGGTAACCCATTCCTTGGGGCCGCATTAGGGATGTTATTGGTTCACCCGGCACTGGCTGACGGTTGGAACTATGCTTTAACGCTAGCAGAAGGCAAAATCCAATATTGGAATGTGTTTGGTTTGCAAATTGAACGCGTAGGTTACCAAGGCACCGTGATCCCAACCTTAATTTCCGCTTGGGTGTTGGCAACGTTAGAAAAAACATTCCGTAAATTTGTACCGTCTTATCTAGATAACCTGATTACCCCGTTATTTTCCTTATTTATCGCCGGTTTCTTGGCGTTTACCCTCATTGGCCCAATCGGACGTGAAGCAGGTTCATTAATCGCGGCAGGGTTGACCTGGTTATATGACACATTAGGTTTCATCGGCGGTGCGATTTTCGGTACTTTCTACGCACCCATCGTGATTACCGGTATGCACCAAACCTTCATTGCGGTGGAAACCCAATTATTGGCGGAAATGGCACAAACCGGCGGTACCTTTATTTTCCCAATTGCGGCAATGTCTAACATTGCACAAGGCGCCGCCTGTTTGGGCGTGGCATTTGCCTTAAAAGATCCGAAAGTTCGTGGCTTGGCCATTCCTTCTGGCATTTCTGCGCTGCTGGGTATTACCGAGCCTGCCATGTTCGGGGTGAACTTGCGTTACCGTCAAGCCTTTATCGCGGCGATGATTGGCTCCGGTCTGGCGAGTGCGTTCATTGCCTTCTTTAACGTCAAAGCCATTGCCCTTGGTGCGGCAGGTTTCTTAGGTATTCCGTCGATTAAACCGGAAAGCCTTGCCATGTACAGCATCGGTATGGCCATTTCCTTTATTGTGGCGTTCAGCCTTTCCACGATTTTAGTGAAACGGGCGCAAGCCAAAGCTTAACCACAAAAAATAGGCAACACCTCAAAGATGTTGCCTATTTTTTTAGATCCAATTCTCCATAAAAACCACCGCACTTTTCATGATATTACCGATGAGAATCTGCCCTTGAGGGTATTTCAGGCTGGCTTTTTAACGAACAGACTCAAGTGCGGTGGTTTTATGTCGATTTTCTAAATTGCGTATGGGTTATTTACCAATCACCTCTAATCCGCCCATGTAAGGACGTAAAACCTCCGGTACGGTAATCGAACCGTCAGCATTTTGATAGTTTTCCAAAACTGCCACTAAGGTGCGACCCACGGCTAAACCGGAACCATTGAGGGTGTGCACCAAACGAGGTTTCTTGTCACCTTTCGAACGACAGCGTGCTTGCATACGACGCGCTTGGAAATCCCACATGTTAGAGCAAGAAGAAATTTCACGGTACGTATTTTGCGCCGGTACCCAAACTTCTAAGTCGTAAGTTTTGCAAGAACCAAAGCCCATATCACCAGTGCAAAGCAGCACTTTACGATATGGCAAGCCAAGTAATTGTAAGACTTTTTCCGCGTGGCCGGTAAGCTCTTCCAACGCTTCCATAGATTTTTCCGGCTCTACGATTTGTACCAATTCCACTTTATCAAATTGGTGCATACGAATTAAACCGCGCGTATCACGTCCGTAAGAGCCTGCTTCAGAACGGAAACATGGCGTATGTGCGGTCATTTTTAACGGTAAATTTTCCGCTTCTAAAATGTCTCCACGTACCAAGTTAGTGACCGGAACTTCCGCTGTCGGAATCAATGCATAAGTGCGTTGCACTTCATTTGGGTCTTGCCCTTCTAGCGGTTTAGTATGGAATAGATCTTCACTGAATTTAGGTAATTGACCTGTGCCATAAAGCGTATCATGGTTCACTAAATAAGGCACATAAGCTTCCGTGTAGCCATGTTGTTCCGTGTGTAAATCCAACATAAATTGCGCGATAGCACGATGTAATTTGGCAATTTGGCCTTTCATCACCACAAATCGGGAACCGGTTAATTTCACCGCAGAAGCGAAATCCAAACCTTCTAAATTTTCGCCTAACGCAACATGGTCTTTTACCTCAAAATCAAATTTGCGTGGTTCGCCCCAACGGGATACTTCCAAATTTTCACTGTCATCTTTCCCCAAAGGTACTTCATCGGCAGGAATATTCGGGATGTTCAAGGCAATGTCATTTAAGGCGTTTTGTACTTTGTCTAACTCCACTTTACCTTGCTCTAATTCTGCCGCCATGTGGTCCACTTCCGCCAACAACGGCGCAATGTCTTCTCCACGGGCTTTTGCCGCACCGATCGCTTTAGAACGGGCATTACGTTCTGCTTGTAGCGTTTCGGTTTTTACCTGTAAGGCTTTGCGTTGTTCTTCTAATTGCGTGATATTTGCCACATCAAGCGTAAAGCCACGTTTAATTTTTAATTTTTCTGCAACTTCTGCCAAATTATTACGAAGTAAATTCGGATCGATCATACTGTAACCTTTCTTCTTCTGTTTATTAATACTGCGTTAAAAACTGTGTTTATTCTATATCGTATTGAACCAATAAACTAGCAAAAACATGGACTAAAGTGCGGTTGAAAATCACCGTGTTTTTTCTCATTGCCCGCTTTTTTACAGGTTAGGCGAGAAGTGAATCGTCGCTATACGTTGAAAAATACGCCGATAAAAGTTTGATGTAACGCAAAAATTTTCCTAATTCTACTACTTAATAAGTAGCCTTAATGCTAGACTGGCGTTGATTTTCTCACCACCAAATGAAATTATTTCTGGAGTCTCTATGGAATTTCTCATGAACTTAAGTGAAGGCACGCAATTTGCTATTCAACTTGCGATCGTCTTAATCTGTTTATTCTACGGTGCCAAAAAAGGCGGTATCGCTCTCGGTTTATTAGGCGGTATCGGTCTTATTGTGTTGGTGTTCGGCTTCGGCATTGAACCGGGTAAACCGGCAATCGATGTCATGTTAACCATCCTTGCGGTGGTAGTAACATCTGCAACGTTACAAGCCAGTGGCGGTTTAGATGTGATGTTGCAAATTGCAGAAAAATTACTGCGTAAAAATCCGAAATACGTCAGTATTCTCGCCCCGTTCGTTACTTGCACCCTGACGATTCTTTGCGGTACCGGACACGTGGTTTATACCATGTTACCGATTATTTACGATATCGCGATTAAAAACGACATTCGTCCGGAACGCCCAATGGCAGCCAGTTCTATCGCCTCACAAATGGGTATCATCGCTTCCCCGGTTTCCGTTGCGGTCGTCACCTTAACAGCTTTCTTGGTGAATGCACAAAACCATTTAGCCGGTTTTGACGGTTACTTAGATTTATTAAAAATCACTGTGCCATCCACCCTTTGTGGTGTTTTAGCTATCGGTATCTTCAGCTGGTTCCGTGGTAAAGATTTAGATAAAGACCAAGAATTCCAAGAAAAATTAAAAGATCCTGAATTCAAAAAATATGTGTATGGCGACAGCGCTTCCCTACTCGATAAAAAATTACCACAATCCAGTTGGAACGCAATGTGGATTTTCTTCGGTGCCATTTTAGTGGTTGCCTTATTAGGTTATTTCAAAGAATTGCGTCCATCTTTTGAGAAAAGCACACCGGCTCAAGTGGTTGAAGTGCTTTCAGGCGATAAAGCAGTCAAGAGCTTTAACGTGAAAGACGGCAAAATTCTTGCCGTAGCCAAAGACGGTAAAGTTGCGCTTGATGTTAAAGACAACAAAACCAAAGCAAAAACCGCTTATGACAGCGTTGAAATTTACGACGACAAAGGTACATTAACCCAAACTGTTGTTTTACAAGATAACAATGTGATTATTACTGCCGGCGACAAAACAGAAACCATTGAAAACGCGATAATCGGCTTAAAAGACACGGTGAAGAAAAAAGTCACTTTAGGCATGGTTCACGTTATCCAAATCTTCATGTTATTGGCCGGTTCATTAATAATCATCTTTACAAAAACCGATGCCGGCAAAATCAGTAAAAATGAAATCTTCCGTTCCGGTATGATTGCATTAGTTGCCGTATTCGGTATTTCTTGGATGGCAGAAACCATGTTTACCGTCCATACACCGATGATGAAAGCGGCATTAGGGGACGTCGTCAAAGCGCACCCTTGGACTTATGCTGTGATGCTATTGTTAATCTCTAAATTCGTTAACTCCCAAGCGGCGGCATTGGTGGCATTCGTACCGCTTGCCTTAGGTATCGGTGTTGACCCGGCAATTATTCTTGCCTTCGCAGCGGCTTGTTACGGTTACTACATTTTACCAACCTACCCAAGCGACTTGGCAGCGATTCAATTTGACCGTTCCGGTACCACTCACATCGGTAAATTTGTCATTAACCACAGCTTTATTTTACCGGGCTTAATCGGTGTAATTACCTCCTGTATCTTCGGTTATATCTTCACAACCCTGTTTGGATACTTGTAATTTAGAGTAGATTGAATCCCAAATAACAATCCGCACGTAAAACGTGCGGTTTTTAGGCTCCCCTATTCCCATATAAGGGCCTATACTTCACAAGCCCTAAAAGGGGCTTGTGAAAACCGGTCACCGTGTTTATTTTCATATCACTATTTTAGTGA
>NZ_CALIWN010000022.1:0-85255 GCF_938046485.1 uncultured Aggregatibacter sp.
ACGCCTAGTGCATGATTTGGTCGTGCATCAAGATGCACGCTACGCACGAAATCGTAAATTACGCATTCGAGGTTAATCATTCGTGCAATAGGTATAATAAAAAACCTGTGCTGAGTGTTTCTCAGTCACAGGTTTTTTTGATCGCGTTATGGCAATATTATTGTTTTATACCACCAAATGCACCGCGAGATTGATCCGCCTCATTGGTGAATAACCCACCCATTTCTTGAGCATTTTCACCGAAGAATCCACCTTGGGTTTTGATACCATTTACTTCACCGGCAAAGCTATTCGCGGTAATTTTACCACCAAAATGCATTTCCGGCACGGCATTGGTTTTCTTCATGATATTAATGTCAATGACTTTATTGGCAAAATCAGCGGTCGCTTTCATTTCAGTTCTCTCACTGAAATTTCTATCGCCATCTTTCTTATAAACAGCACCTCCTTTATATTCAGCGATACCTGCAGTCGGAATTTGCGCAACAACGGTCGGCAGACCTTGGGCAAAGAAGTATTGGTTGCCGGTTCGATTGTCAACATAGGTTCCGAATGCACTGGATTTAAAGTTATTATTACTTAAAATAGTTTGGCGTTCTTTTCGGAGATTATAGGGATCATCATAGGCTTCATAACTCTCTGGATCCATCTCTCCGGCTCTTCTTAGAATATTGATATCAACAATTTTGCCATTTTCATCAATGATGGCCAGATCACGGATATCTCTTGTTAAAAGACGGGCAGGGCTATTTTGTTTGCCGACTAACGTGCCGCCGGAAATTGTTTCCGTCATTTCACCACTAGCGCCACCAAAAATTTTATCACTGAGCGGAATACGTGATTTTTCATTAGCTTGTAACGTTTCTAATTGTTTTAAACGTTTTTCAGCCTCTTTCTGTGCTTCTTGAGCAGCATTTTTCTCTGATTCAGTTTTTTGGCTGTTAGCTTGTGCCGCTTTGGCAGCCTCTTCGGCTTTTTTTAATGCCTCTTGTGCAGCGTTTTTTTCAGCTTCAGTCTTTTGGCTATTAGCTTGTGCAGCTTTGGCTGCCTCTTCGGCTTTTTTCAATGCCTCTTGAGCGGCTTTTTTCTCAGCTTCAGTTTTTTGGGTGCTTGCTTGTGCAGCTTTAGCGGCCTCTTCGGCTTTTTTCAGTGCTTCTTGAGCAGCATTTTTCTCAGCTTCAGTCTTTTGATTATTGGCTAGTGCGGCTTTAGCGTCCTCTTCCGCTTTTTTCAGTGCTTCTTGAGCAGCATTTTTCTCTGTGTCAGGTTGTTGGCTTTGTGGTTTTTCTGTTTGAGTTGCCTCTTCAGCTTTTTTGTCTGACTCAGTTTGTTTTTGGCTATTCGCTTTTGCTGCTTCTTCCGCCTTTTTCACGGCAGCTTCCGCTTTTTTATTGGCTTCTGCAATTTTTTGGTTGAGTTCAATTTCGGTTTGACGAATTTGTTCAGAATTGTCTGTACCGCCTTTTGAACTGGAAGAACACGCACTTAATGCCATAATACAAGAGAGTGCAATGATTGAGGGTTGAAGTTTATTCATAGGAAAGTCCTTTAAATGAGTTTATAGATTAAATAGACAGCGATATAATCATATGAAAAATGAGAATAATTTGCAATAGTATTGTCAAATTTATCTGATTTTTGTAAACTTTCTCGCAGTATTACTTAATAAACTCTCAGGTGAATATATGCCTCTTAAATATCCTCTTTCCTTAGGTGCATTATGCGTGCTAGTAGCTTTGCAAGCATATGCAGGAGAACAAACCGAATTAGATACTATTACCGTTGATGGAAATGCGACTGAAGTCAAAGCGAATCAAATCAAAAAGACACGTAAAGTGATTCAAGAAGAGCTGATCGCGGATAATTATGACTTGGTGCGTTATGCCACCGATGTCGGCATTAGTGATAATGGTCGGCGTAATAAAGGCTTTGCGATGCGTGGCGTTGAAGGCAATCGCGTTGGTATTAGTATTGATGGGGTGAATTTACCTGATTCAGAAGAAAATTCACTTTATGCGCGTTATGGTAATTTTAATAGTTCACGTTTGAGTATCGATCCTGAATTGGTGCAAGGCATTGATATTATGCGTGGTGCGGATTCTTTCAATGCCGGAAGTGGTTCATTAGGCGGTTCAGTAAATTACCGCACTTTAGGGGCAGATGATATTATTCTGCCGGAACAAAAGTGGGGTGTATTGCTTAAAAATGGTTATGCCAGTAAAAATCGCGAATGGACAAACACATTAGGTGTTGCCTATAAAGATGATAAATTTGATGCAACATTACTTTATTCTTATCGTGATGGACACGAAATGAAAAGTCGTGGTAGTGGGGAAGATATTACAGGGAACGCGCGAGGTATTCCTGATCCTGCACATCATAAAAATCACAGTTATTTAGCAAAGATGGGGTATTTTATTACGCCGTCACATCGTGTGAGTGCGTCATTTAACGGTCAAAGTGCGGATAATTTTATTGATGAAAAATCTTATACGCTCAATCTCAGTTCTTGGCGTGAGTCTAAAGATATTGGAAAACGCTATAACGCCAATTTAGCCTATGAATATTTTCCGGAAAATAATCGTTGGTTAAGTTATTTAAGAACCGATTTAGATTGGCAAAAAACAGATATTGGTTCAAAAAACTATAAAGGCGGACGACGCTATAATTCTGATTTGACAAAACTTTTACCGCAAAAGCATTTATATGAAATTCAAGATACGCATATGAATACACGTTTTATGCGTGCCTCATTACGTGCTGAGCTTATGCCATGGGAAAGCCCTTGGGGAAGTCATCAATTCACATTAAGAAGTGGAATTTCGCAAAAAGATTTTGATAACCGTAACAACCATGAATATCCCAACGATAAAGACAGTAGTGCAAAAGATAGCGAATCTATTCAGCATCCGGTAAGAACACGTTCGTTTTTTGCTCAATTACAAGATAGCGTTACATGGAATGATATGTTCTCTAGTCAATTAGGCGTTCGTTATGACTGGGACGAATTAGTACCACAGGATTTAAAAGCCACTTGCCGTGCTTGTAGTCGTAAACCGGCTTCAAATACCTTTCAAAGTCTAAGTGGATCATTAGGGCTAGACGCACAACTTAATGATATTTGGAAAGTCGGTTATAACGTTTCCAGCGGTTTCCGTATTCCAACAGCATCTGAAATGTATTTTTCTTATGAACATCCTGCCGGTAACTGGATTCCGAATCCGGATTTAAAAGCTGAACAGGCATTAAATCAGTCTATTCACATTCAAGCGGCGCATCAATTAGGTCTCTTTGGGCTAAATGTTTATCATACCCGATATAAAAACTTCCTCACTGAACAGGAATCAACCTATAAAAAATGGAATAAATTTTATAATTCGCATAGTGCCAGCTATGGTCAGCAGCCTTATTACACCACCATTGCACAGCAAGCAGTCAATATTGATCGTGCGCGAATTTCCGGTTTGGAGTTCAACAGTAAAGTTAACTTAGATCAGGTGATTTCGACAATTCCACAAGTCTGGAAATTCCTTGCTAATCTTGGTTATGCCAAAGGAAAATTAAGTGGCACGGAAGCAAGTTTGCTGTCTATTCAGCCGATTAAAGTCATTTTAGGCGTTGGTTATGAAGATCCGAATGACCGTTGGGGCATTAATGCCAAAGCAAGCTATCTTGGGGCGAAAAAAGCCAAAGATGCGCAAGTTGTCCAATATACCTCAAATTTTGTGAGAGAGGTTAAAACCTATCCATATCTTAATGGTTCCGCCGTGTTATTCGATTTATATGGCTTTTATAAAGTCAATCGTCATGTCACATTACGAGCCGGGGTGTATAACATATTGAATCGTAAATATCACACATGGGATACTTTACGTGGAATTAATAAAGTGAGCACCACTGATTCGGTAGATAAAGAAGGAAAAGGGTTAGAACGTTTTTATGCACCGGGACGCAATGTTGCCGGTTCTATTGAAATTCGTTTCTAATTTATCAAGACTTAGTTCAAGTCATTCTAAACGAGAAAGCCCTGATATCTCAGGGCTTTTTTCTTAAAATAATTGTTTAATTTGTGCGGTGCCTAAATGTCCCGGCAATGTTTTTTGCAGTGTGAAATTGGCATCCAATACTAAACTGGACGGATAACCGCGCACTTTGCCGCGTTTAATGGTTTCGCCCTTTTCATCGAGCAACACAATGATGTTTTTGTAATCCAACCCTTTGTACCACTCAATGAAATCTTGGGTTTCCTTTTCGCCTTTGGCTCCCGGAGAAACGATCGTGATAACGTCAAAGTTTTTGCTTTGATCGGCACTCAGTTCGTTAATTTCCGCCAAACCGGCAAGACAAATCGGGCACCAAGACGCCCATGTTTTAACGTAAACCGGTTTGCCTTTGGTGGTAACTTGATCGAGTGTGACCACGTTATTATTTAAGTCCTTAAATTGAATGTCTTTCAATGTATTTTCTCCTTCGGCAAAGCTATTTACGCTGAATGCCATTAATAATAATGCAATGATTTTTTTCATAGTTAATACGTCCTTTTATCGTAAGTTATTGTAAGTTATTGGTAATGAGTAAAACGCCCATGACGATAATTAATAATCCGCCGACAATTTTAAATTTACCCAAGTGTTTATTCAGTGCTTTGCTGCGTTTGAGCAATTCTTGGGAAAACAAAGAGAACAGCACAAACGGGGTAGCCAAACCGAGTACATAAACTAACATCATTCCTGCACCGTATAATGCAGATCCTTCGTCACCGGAAAGTGCCAACACGGATGCTAAAATCGGACCGATACAAGGTGTCCAACCTAGACTAAATGTCAATCCGAGGAAAAAGGCTTCAAAGGAGGCACTTTTCCCTTCGGTTTTTACTTCCACCACTTTGGTTCTTTCTAAGAAATTCAACTTGATAATGCCTAATTGGTGAATCCCTAAAATAATGACGATAATACCGGCAACGATTCTGACGTTATCATTAAAGAACAAATTGCCTAGAAAACCGAAGCTAAATCCAAGGCTCACAAAGGTTAAGGATAAGCCTGCAATGAACAAAAAGGTGTTCAGAATCTTTCTGCCGCCTTTCGCCAAAATACCAAAATAAATAGGAATAATGGGGAAGATACAAGGCGACAAAAAGGAGGCAAGACCGGCAAGGAAAACCGTGCCGATTAATAACTGCTGATCAAACATCTTTTACTCCTTCACCGCATTAATCAGGTAGCCATAGTTTTCCTTTGCCATGTCTTCCAATGGAATGAATTTGATGGAGGCGCTGTTAATGCAATAGCGTAAACCGCCTTTATCTTTCGGGCCATCATCAAACACATGACCTAAATGGGCTTTTCCGCTACGGCTGATGACTTCCGTTCTGAGCATATTAAAGCTGTGATCGTCTTGATAAGTTACCACCTCTTTAGCAATCGGTTTGGTAAAACTCGGCCAACCACAGCCGGATTCAAATTTATCCTTAGAGGAGAACAACGGTTCGCCCGTGGTGACATCCACATAGATGCCCGGTTTGAAGTTATCCCAATACTCATTGCTGAAAGAATGTTCGGTATTTTTGTTTTGTGTCACGCTATATTGCAGCGGGGTTAATTTTGCTTTGAGCTCTGCATCGCTTGGTTTTGGATAGTCTTTTTCGTCAATAATGACGTTATTGGCTTGTTCCAAATCGATGTGGCAATAGCCATTCGGATTTTTCTTTAAATAATCCTGATGGTAGTCTTCCGCTAACACGTAATTGCGTAACGGTTCCACTTCAATTTGAATTTTGTTTTTGTATTTTTCTTGCAGTGTGGCAAGTTCTTTTTCAATCACAGCTTTATCCGCGACGTCTTGATAATAAATACCGGTGCGATATTGTCTGCCACGGTCATTACCTTGTTTGTTGACACTGGTCGGATCAATCACTTGAAAATAATATTTCAATAATTTATCTAACGAAATTTTATTGCGATCATAGGTCACTTTTACCGTTTCTGCGTGATCCGTAATACCGATCATTTGATAACTGGTTTTGTCACCTTTGCCGTTAGCATAGCCGGACACGGCATCTTCCACGCCATAAATGCGCTCCATATAAGCTTCAATGCCCCAAAAACAGCCACCGGCTAAATAAATTTCGTGGATATCTTTTGTTGCTTCGGACATGTTGCTTTTCTCCATGGTTGGTTGAACGTGATTTTCTGCCATAACACTTGTCGGGATTGCTGCACAGGATAAAAGTGCGGTCAATATCAGGACTAATTTTGATTTTTTCATAATAATTCCTTTATTACAGATGAAATAATGAAAATGGTACCCTTTCATTTATGTTAGACGGTGCGACTACAAATTACTTACATATTTTTTTCAAAAAAGACAGAAAGAGGAATGAGGCGAGGGGAGAAGGGCGCGGATGATCCCATGTCATACACGCGCGAAAAAGAGCTTAAAGCTGGTGATACACTTTCAATGCATACGCATCTGACATGCCGGCAATGTAATCGCAAATCACGCGTTTTTTACCGTTTTCTTCTGCATTCCGCCAGCGGTTGGCTGTATTGGTTGGGAGTAATCGTTGCGGATCCGAATCAAAAATTTGGAACAGCTCCGTCAAAATACGCTGACCTTTGTATTCTACACGTTGCGTTTCCACGTTATTGATCACGTATTTCTGGACAAAATTTTTGAATACTTTCAATACACCCACCACTTCCACCGGTAATTCGGCGTTATAACGCAACAGCGGATCGCTAAATTCAGGCTGAATTTTCCAACGCACATTGGTGATGAAATAATTTACTAACGCACCGATAGCGTTTTTGCGTAAGTAATGTTGATCGGAAAACAGTTTTGTACTGATATCTTCAATATGTTGTCGCATCCAATCTGATTGACAGTCTTTCAATGCATTCAAGGCCTCTTGCCATTGCTGCACATTGACCACACCGACGACGATAGCGTCCTCCAAATCATGAACGCCATAAGCGATGTCATCTGCCAGCTCCATAATGCTACAGTCGAGGGATTTAAAACGCGTCTTTAAAATCTCTTGCGGATTTGACCGCACTTTTTGGAGTGAACCGAATAACGCACGATCACTGTCAGAAAGCGGTTCGAGCAACCAGTTAAACATGTCAAGATCGTCACGGAATAATCCTTTCCCCGGTCGCCAGTCAGCGATTTTGACATAACGAGGATCACTGTGTTGGCTTTCAGCGAATTGATCATATTGCGCAGAAGAGACATCCAAAATGGTCGGGTATTTCACAATGCCAAGAAGGGTACGACGGGTTAAATTCATCCCCGCATTGGGCGTGTAAGGTTCAAGCTTGGTGAGCAACCGAAAAGTCTGCGCATTGCCTTCAAAACCGCCATTATTACGCATCATATAATTGAGTGCGACCTCGCCACCATGCCCAAAAGGCGGATGGCCGATGTCGTGCGCAAAACACAAACTTTCGATTAAATCATTGGTAGGCAACAAAGGGCTAAGTTGCTTTTGCAACTCGCTTTTATCCTGAGACAGTTGTTGTGCCAAGGTCGCAAAGGCTTCAGCAAATTTGAGTTGCGCCACAAGGCTGCTGCCGATTTGTGCCACTTCCAAAGAATGGGTTAATCGCGTGCGGTAAAAATCATTTTCGCCCACGGCATGAATTTGCGTTTTTGCCTGTAAACAACGAAAAGCAGCAGAATGGAGAATACGTCCGCGATCACGACGAAAAGGCGGACGGTGGTCTTTTTCCCGTGGTTTATCATCAATAAAACGTTGCTGCCAACGGGGATTAATTTGATTTTTCATGCTATACCAATGCGTAGATCAATTTGAAGACAAGAGGTGCTAAAATTGAGCTAATGATACCGCACAATACTAAAGAAATGGAACTGTAACTCCCTGCTTTTGCATTATTTTCCATGCAACTGACCGTGCCTAACGCATGAGAAACAGCCCCAACGGATAAACCGATCGCTTCTTGATTTTTTAAGCCGATTTTTTTTAAGAGTAAATAGCCGAAAATGGAGCCTTGCAAACCGGCAACGACGACCCCAACAGCTGCCACCGAAGGAATCCCGCCCAAATTTTCAGAGACTGCCATGGCAATCGGTGTAGTAATAGATTTCGGTAAAATGGTCGCCACAATATCCGGTTTCGCCCCCAGAAGTAATGCCAATACGGCGCCACTAAACATGGCTAGGAGAGATGCGGACACAGTGGTAATTAAAATAATCTGCCAGTGACGGCTGATTTGTCGAAGTTGCTCATATAACGGCACTGCTAATGCCACAATACTCACGCCCAATAAATTATTGAGCGGCGCATTACCGGCCATATAGGTGTCATAAGGCAGATGAAATGCCAGCAAGACAGCCACTAACATTAGCACGGTTAACACAAAGCTATTTAATACCACCGATTTCCAGCGTTGATTGATTTTCACCGCCAAAACAAAAGCAAGAATTGTCAATAATGTATAAGCATAAACAAGGTAAGACATCATTCCTCCTTCGCCCGTTTTTTCATGATTTTATGTTTGAGGTGTGTAAAGGATTTGAGGGAAAACAGATAGTCGGACAGTAAACCGATCACAACCAAGGTCACGCAAGTACTGACAATATTCGGCACTAATAATTCTTTCATTTGATCCATGAGCAAGCCGGAATATTTGACGATTCCCACACTGACCGGCACAAATAATAACGCCATATAACGAATTAAAAGACGGGAGGAAAACATCACCCATTCCACTTTGACGATACGTAACACCAAACAGGTAAACAGCAGCAATAATCCCCAAATACTCGATGGAATACCAATAGGTACGTAATGGGCGACTAAACCGCCAAGATAGAGCATAAGATAAAGAATGAGCAACGATCTTGCTAATTCAAACGCTTTCCGATACATAAACAAACTCAACTTTTTTTTAAACTTTAAAATAAAGATGTAAGGTCATTCTACGCCTATTTTAGTACTTAGGTTAGTACTTCGGGGGAATTTTTTATGACAAATTTTCTGCGTTTGTTAGATAGGCTCCTCAAAGCCTCATTTTATCGTTGATAAATTGCCTCACTATAACGATAATTGGCAAACTTCACCCACTTGTTTTATATCGTAAAATTTAGGATAAAAAATGTTTAACCTTATTATTGCTGTTCTTTGCAGCGTTGCGGTGTCTGTCTTACTAAAAGTCGCGCGCAAACGTCATATCGAGATTCAACAAGCCATTGCCTTTAACTATATTGTGGCGTTGTCACTGAGTTGGTTTTTATTGAAACCGGATTTCAAAGGGCTTGAATTTACTGACTTTATCGCACAAAGCGAAAATACGCCGATTTTCTTAGCATTGGGTATTTTATTACCAAGCGTGTTTATTATTATGTCCAAAGCCGTAGAATTCGCCGGCATTGTACGTTCTGATGCGGCACAACGCTTATCCTTATTTTTACCCATTCTCGCTGCGTTTTTAATTTTCCACGAAACCCTAAGCCAATCAAAAGTCGTTGGTATTGTGTTGGCATTTGTCGGGTTGTTTTGCCTTTTAAGTAAACCGAATCAACAAAGTGCGGTCGCTTTTCGAGGTGTTTTGGGCTTAGTCGGTGTATGGTTTGGCTATGGCATCATCGATATTTTGTTTAAACAAGTCGCAAAAAGTGGGGGAGCATTCCCAACGACGTTATTCATTGCGTTTTCCTTGGCAGCCTGCATTATGTTCATTTACTTGTTATTCAAACGAACTCAATGGAATGTCGCCAGTGTTGTGGGCGGCATTATTTTAGGGGTACTGAATTTCTTCAATATTCTATTTTATATTAAAGCTCACCAGAGTTTTGGCTCGAATCCGACATTGGTTTTTGCCGGCATGAACATTGGGGTGATTTGTTTAGGTACGATTACCGGCGCATTAATTTTTAAAGAAAAAATCAGTAAAATTAACTGGTTAGGCATTGTATTCAGCTTGTGTGCAATTTTCTGTTTGTATTATCTCGATAAAATCTTGGCTTAAATTTGAGAAAAATAATGGCAAAAAACGATTTCAGCTTTTTCATTTATGACTATGAAAGTTTTGGTGTCAATCCGGCAACCGATCGCCCGGCGCAATTTGGCGGTATTCGTACAGATGCGGATTTTAATATTATCGGCGAGCCCGTTGTGTTGTATTGCAAGCAAACTAACGATTATTTGCCTGCTCCGGAGGCTGTGTTAGTGACAGGCATTACACCACAGGAGTGTAATGAAAAAGGCCTGCCGGAACCGGATTTTGCCGCTCGAATTTTACAGGAATTCATCCAACCAAATACCTGTGTTATGGGCTTTAATAATATTCGTTATGACGATGAAATGACACGCTATACCTTTTATCGTAATTTTATTGATCCTTATGAATATAGCTGGAAAAACGGTAATTCCCGTTGGGATTTGTTGGATTTAGTGCGTGCGTGTTATGCCTTGCGTCCTGATGGCATTGAATGGCCTTTAGATGATGAAGGTATGCCGAGTTTTCGTTTAGAAAATTTGACAAAAGCCAATGGAGTAGAGCATACCAATGCGCATGATGCCATGTCTGATGTATATGCTACTATCGAAATGGCAAAATTAATTAAGCAAAAACAGCCAAAGTTATTTCACTATTTCTTTGAAAATCGTGGAAAAAAAGAGATTGAAAAACTCATTAATACCGCAGAAATGACACCGTTAGTGCATGTGTCGGGGATGTTAGGCAATTATCGTGGAAATACGACATTAATTGCGCCTTTAGCATGGCATCCAACGAATAAAAATGCGGTGATTGCGTGCGATTTAACCGCCAATATTGATGATCTGCTAACAAAATCGGCAGAGGAGTTGCGTGAAAATCTTTATACGAAGAAAGAAACATTGTTAGAGGCTGGCGTGCTTCCTGTTCCGTTAAAGCTCATTCATATTAATAAATGTCCTATTGTAGCACCGGAAAAAACCTTATTACCGCAAAACGCTGAACGTTTAGGGATTGATCGAGAGTTGTGTGCGCAAAATCAACAGCGTTTGTTGGCATCTAAGGATGTTCGTCAGAAAGTCATGGATATTTTTCAACAAGAACGTGAGTTTGAAGCCTCTGATAATGTTGAAACTGCACTTTATCATGGCTTTTTTAGTGATGCAGATAAAAACAATATGGCGATTTTACGCACTTTGGAGCCCGAAAAGCTTGCTGAACATAATCTGAGTTTTCAAGATCCAAGAATCCCTCAATTGTTATTTCATTATCGTGCCAGACATTTTTATCGCACCTTAAACCGTTCTGAACAAATTAAATGGCAAAAATATCGCCGGAAAAAATTAGAGGCTGAAATTTTGCGATTTGAGCAAAGCCTTCAAGCATTAGCCGCACAACATGCAAACAATGAAGAGAAGCTGATATTATTACAAAAAGTTTATGAATATGGCAGTAAACTCATTGGTTAGAAAGTGCGGTTAAATTTTTTAATGTTTTTTCAATAGAAGAAAAGAGACAACGTCACTAATTATTTAAAACACATCACGGAAAATGGTGTGTTTTTTTATAGCCAGCCAAAGTCTAGCTATAAAAACGATACGCTATGCGTAAATAGCTAAGCGATGAACAGAAAAAAATCCTCGCTATATAATGAACAAAAGGCTGACAACCAAAATTCAACATATAGGACGATTATCTAACCCCTCGTAGCGTGCAACTTGTTGCACGAATAATTAACCCCGATGTGTAATTCGTGATTTCGTTCGTAGCGTGCATCTTGATGCACGACCAAATACGCACAGAACGTTATTTAACGCTTTCAGGCATTCATGATTTCGTGCAACAAGTTGCACGCTACGATTCACTAAAATAGTGATATGAAAATAAATACGGTGACCAGTTTTCACAAGTCCCTTGAGGAACTTGCGAAGTATAGGTCCTTATAAGAGCCTAAAAAACCGCACGTTTTATGTATGGATTGTTATTTGTCTAATTTTTAAAAACTCAAGATAGGAGAGGGAAATCGTTAAAAACACTTCAGATTTAACGTAGCGTTACCAATATATATGGCATCATTTTCTAAATATCAATACCAATAAAAGAAAAACGATAGCAGATTCATTTTGGATGCGCTTTAGCACATTTTTAAACATATTAATCCATATCCATAATCCCTTTGCAATTCATTTACATATTAATCCATCAGTCTATAACTTTAGTTTTCTATTTGTTACATACCTTATCAATCCTAGATTTCATCATGCTTAACTAGTAAGAGTGACTTGTGTATAACTCTGTGATCTTCTTAATCCTTAGCTTTCGCTCACCTTATAACTAATTTCGCATAATGTATATTATGTTAAATATAATATTATCAAAGTCACAATTTAACTTCACCACTCTTATTACCGTGTAACATTATCGCGTCGAGATTTTTGAGATTTTGAATCGTTAAACATCGTTAGACGTTAAAATCTATTTTCAGGAAGGAAGAATTGAATGAGATATGCATACAATCAATATAGATGTTTACCATCTTCTTTTTATCGAAATACATAATCTGTCAATCTGATTGCAATTGAGAATTCATTTCAAGAAAAATATCTAAATGAGAATAGTTGTTGTTATAAATACATTTAAAATTAATAAGTTATCCCGTATAAATGAAAAAATAGCTTGACGATTATCAATTAGGTGGATAGAATGCGCCCAGCAAATTAAGTTGTATTGTGATTGTCTTATAAATCATTAAGGAAAGGAGTTAGTTATGCTTAGCAAAGCAATTACGACCAAATTAAATGAACAAATTAACCTTGAATTTTATTCATCAAATGTTTATTTACAAATGAGCGCATGGTGTGATAACCATGGTTATGAAGGTGCGGCAGCATTTTTACTTCGTCATGCTGATGAAGAACTAGAACATATGCAAAAGCTATTTACTTATGTCAGTGAAACCAGCGGAATGCCTTTATTAGGTAAAATTGATGCACCTAAACACGATTATACTTCATTAAAAGAAGTTTTTGAGACAACGCTTGAGCACGAAAAACTTGTGACCTCAAAAATTAATGAGTTAGTTGAGAGTACTTTTGCAGAAAAGGATTACTCTACTTTTAACTTCTTACAATGGTATGTGGCTGAACAGCATGAAGAAGAAAAATTATTTAGCACTATTGTTGATAAATTCAAACTTCTTGGTGAAAGCGGCACCGCACTTTACTACATTGATCGTGAATTAAAAACGTTATAAGAATTTAGGAGAAATAAAATGTTATCAAATAATGTAATTAAGCTATTAAACGACCAAATGAATTTGGAATTTTATTCTTCAAATTTATATTTACAAATGAGTGCATGGTGTGAACAACAAGGTTTTGAAGGCGCGGCTAAATTTTTATCTGCGCATGCAGCCGAAGAAATGCAACATATGCGCAAATTATTTACCTATTTAAATGAAACAGGTGCGTTGGCAGTGATTACTCAAATTGATGAGCCACCACATCAATTTAAATCATTAAAAGAAGTTCTTGAATTAACGTATCAACATGAAAAATTAATTACCAGTAAGATCAATGAGTTGGTCGGTAGAACTTTTGAAGAGAAAGACTACTCTGCATTCAACTTCTTACAATGGTATGTTGCAGAACAACATGAAGAAGAAAAATTATTCAGTCGTATTTTGGATAAATTAAATCTTCTTGGTGAAGATGGTAAAGGCTTGTTCCTTGTTGATAAAGATTTAGCGGAATTAGCAACAGCAAGCAACTAATCTTTCTAAAACAAAAAAGGCTAGGTTTTACAACTTAGCCTTTTTTATCATATCTCATCCGATAAATGCTAAATTATCAGATGAAATTTACTCCACGCAATTATTTCTTCCGCTCTACCCACTTGCCATCCACAAAATCAACAATCCATTTGGTGGCTTTGCCATTTTTTTCAGAGGTAACATATTGACGTTTTTCTTTACGGCTAAAACGAATAATTGCTTCGTTGCCTTCCGGATCGAATTGTGGTGCATCGGCTAAGTAACGCAATTTTTCCGGTAAACGCTCACGATACAACGCCAATTCTGCCACTTTCGGAGCGCGAGTTTCGCGAGATTTTGGGAAATTATGTGCAGACATAAATACACCGCTGGCACCATCACGGAGTACAAAATACGCATCGGATTTTTCACATTTTAATTCCGGGAAATGAATCGGATCTTCTTTTGGTGGCGCAACTTCACCATTTTTCAAAATCTTACGAGTGTTATCACATTGCGTACAAGCCATGTATTTACCAAAACGACCGAGTTTTAGATGCATATCACTGCCGCATTTATCACATTCAACAACTGGGCCATCATAACCTTTGATTTTGAATTTACCTTCTTCAATTAAATAACCGTCACAATTCGGATTATTACCACAAATATGCAATTTACGATGTGGATCAAGAATATAGCTATCCATTGCTGTACCACATTTCGGGCAACGCTTACGCTCCATTAATGCTTTGGTTTCGGACGCTTCATCTAACACGTTTAATAATTCGGCTTCCGGAATCAAGTTAATGGTGGTTTTACAACGTTCCTTTGGCGGTAAGGCATATCCGGTACAACCTAAAAACACACCGGTACTGGCGGTTCGAATTGCCATATTACGGCCACAAGTCGGACAAACAATATCGGTTTCGACCAAATTATTCGGGCGCATTCCGCCTTCTAATTCATCTAATTCTGCCTTTGTTAACTGCGTAGAAAAATCTTTGAAGAATTGGTTTAATTCCGTTTTCCAGTCTTTTGTACCGGAAGCAATTTGGTCTAATATATCTTCCATATTGGCAGTGAAATCGTAACTCATTAAATCAGCAAAAGACTGATTTAAGCGATCGGTCACAATTTCCCCCATTTTTTCTGCATAAAAACGGCGATTTTCTGTACGCACGTAACCGCGTTCTTGAATCGTAGAAATAATGGCCGCATAAGTCGAAGGTCGGCCAATCCCCCGTTTTTCCAGCTCTTTTACTAATGCAGCTTCAGAAAAACGAGCCGGTGGTTTTGTGAAATACTGTTGAGGTTCCACACTTAACAAATTCAGTGTGGTATTTACGTCCACATCAGGCAAAGCCTGATCTTCCGCTGATTTTCCGGATTGTGGCAATACCTTCGTCCAACCATCAAAGCGTAAAATACGCCCTTTGGCCGTTAAGGTGTAATCCCCTGCTCTGACTGTTAAGGTAGTGCTGTCATATTGAGCCGGCGGCATTTGGCAGGCTACAAACTGGCGCCAAATTAAATCATATAAACGCACAGCATCTTTTTCCATCCCCACTAAATCATTCGAACCAATTTGAATATCTGATGGACGAATCGCCTCGTGGGCTTCTTGTGCGTTTTCTTTGCTGGAATAGAAATTTGGCTTGGTCGGCAAATAAGGTACACCATAATGTTTTTCGATATAACTGCGCACCATATTTAACGCATCTTGACTCAGATTAGTGGAGTCCGTACGCATATAAGTAATATAACCGGCTTCATATAAACGCTGTGCCAACATCATGGTTTTCTTCACACCAAAACCTAAACGGGTGCTGGCTGTTTGTTGTAATGTTGAGGTAATAAACGGTGCGCGCGCTTTAGAACTGGTCGGTTTCGTTTCTAAATCAGAAATGACATAATCAGATTTAGCTAAAAAATCCACCGCACTTTGTGCCTGTTCCGCATTTTTCGGCTCAAATTTTTTACCTTTAAACTGCACCACATCCAAACGAATCTGTTCATGTTTTGCGGTGTCGGTTAACACAGAAACTTCCCAATATTCTTGCGGCACAAACGCCTTAATCTCACGCTCACGTTCTACAATCAATTTCACAGCGACCGATTGCACACGGCCCGCAGATAACCCACGCGCCACTTTTTTCCAAAGCAACGGTGACACCATAAAACCGACGACACGATCTAAGAAACGGCGTGTTTGCTGCGCATTCACCCGATCCATGTTCAAATGTTCAGGATGTTCAAAGGCTTGTTTAATGGCATTTTTCGTAATTTCATTAAAGACGACACGGCTATAGCGTTCATCATCCCCGCCAATCACCTCGCGTAAATGCCAAGCAATGGCCTCTCCTTCTCTATCCAAGTCGGTGGCGAGATAAATATGATCAGCTTTTTTGGCGAGAGATTTCAGTTCAGCAACGACTTTTTCTTTACCGGGTAAAATCTGATAGTTGGCTTTCCAACCGTGATATGGGTCGATCCCCATGCGTTTGACTAAAGCATCTTGTTCTTTTTGTTGTTTTATCGCTTGCTTTTCTTCCGCGCTGAGTCCTTTGGTGGAAATAGGTTTGGCTTTCTCTCCGGTTGCGGAACCCACCGTGGGCAAATCACGAATATGGCCCACGCTGGATTTCACTACATAATTGTTTCCTAAATATTTATTAATGGTTTTCGCCTTCGCAGGCGACTCCACAATAACCAAGGATTTTGTCATTATTATTACCTAATTTCGATTAACTTGTATAAAATTGCCCGCTATATTGCTAACTATCTTCAAGTAGGTCAACTACTTTTTTCCAAAAGGCATCAGAAATGGATAAACTCAACGCAATTTCAATTTTTTGCAAAGTGATTGAAACTCAAAGTTTTACCAAAGCGGCCGCATTGCAAAATATCTCGGTTACCATGGCAAGCAAACTGGTTTCTCAATTAGAAGAACAGTTAAAAACACGTTTGTTACAACGAACCACCCGTAAGATTGTGCCAACGGAGGCCGGCAGCCTCTATTATCAACATTGTCAGCCCATTTTATTGGAATTGGAGGAAGCCGAATCCAGCATCAGCAATCTTACCACCTCTCTGCAAGGGAATTTAACCGTTTCTATCCCACGGGATTTTGGTTTGCGATTTATTACGCCGAATTTAGCGAGTTTTGTTAAAACCCATCCGAATTTACACATGGAAATTGAGTTTAACGATCGTATGATTGATTTGGTCAGCGAAGGATTTGATTTAGCGTTGCGTATTGGTTATCTGCAAGACAGTTCCTTGGTGGCAAAGAAAATTGCGACCTCCTCAATGCACTTCGTCGCTTCACCGGAATATTTAGCCACGCATGGCACACCACAAACACCGGAAGAATTAGAACATCACGACTGCCTTTTATACAAAGCCACAGGCAACCAAATTTATTGGGAATTTAACAAACACAATAAAATTCAGCGTATTAAAATGCGTTCTAAACTGGTGTGTAATAATGGCTTAACCCTTGCTTCATTGTGTGTTGATGGTGTTGGCATTATTAACACACCACGCTTCTTTGTGGAGGAAGAATTGGCTTCAGGAAAATTGGTGGAAATTTTAGCGGATTACCGACAACAAGAGTTGGATTTACATATTGTTTATCCACACCGCCGTCATTTGTCAGCGAAAGTCAAAGCCTTCATTGATTTTATTACTCGGCTGGATTTATGTAAGACAAAACCGTAAAAGTGCGGTCGTTTTTAAGTGGATTTTCGTTTTACGTGACCTTGCAATTAAGCAAGGTCATTTTTTATGTCTAAAACAAAAGGAATATGCTCCGGCAACGGTGCGAGTTTGCCCAATTCCACCCACGCACAAGGAAAATGAAAATCAGACCCCATAGAGCCGGCGAGTTGATGTTCTTCCGCGAGTTTTACCAATAATTGATACTGGTCGCGGCTTTGTCCGCAACCGGAAATTTCAATGGCATCGCCGCCCCAGGCTTTAAAACTCTCCGTTAGTTTTCGTACCCATTTCATAGTCATGGTATAACGCAACGGATGGGCAAACACGGCTACCCCACCGGCTTGATGAATAATGTCGATGGTTGTTGGAATATCAACCCACTGCGGCTTGACATAAGCTGATTTACCCTGCCCCAAATAACGTTTAAAGGCTTGACCATCATTAGAGACTTTACCGATTTGCACTAAATGGCGGGCATAATGGGCTCGGGTCACTTCGCCATTGCCGGCTAATTTTTTTGCCTCTACGTAAGCATTCTCTACACCAATTTTTTCTAACTTTGCCCCGATTTCCTGCGCTCGACTATCCCGCAAATTCGCTTGTTCAGTCAAAAGTGCGGTCATTTTTTCATGTGAAAGATCGAACCCTAATCCCACAATATGAATAGAATGACCTTCCCAAAGGGTCGATAACTCTACCCCATTAATGAGCTGAATGCCTAACGCCTCAGCCTGTTTACGGGCTTCAGGTACGCCGGCTACCGTATCATGATCGGTCAATGCCAGTACATTCACGCCTTTTTCATGAGCACGCAAAACTACCTCTGTCGGCGATAGTATCCCATCGGAAGCTGTGCTATGGCAATGTAGATCATATTTGAGCATGTTTTTCCTTATTTAATCGCTTGAACCAACTCTTTCACTAATTTCGGGCCGTGATAAATCAACCCGGAATACACTTGCAAAAGCTCGGCGCCGGCTTGGATTTTTTCTTGAGCATTTTGCACACCATCAATGCCACCGCTGCCAATAATCGGGATTTGGCCTTTGAGTTCTTGGTGTAATCGTTTAATGATTTCCGTACTTTTATGTTGCAAGGGCTTCCCGCTTAATCCGCCCTGCTGTTCAGCATTTTGGAGGTTTGTGACGTTGTCTCGAGAAATGGTTGTATTAGTGGCAATCACGCCATCCATTTTATGACGCAGCAAGGTATCGGCAATTTGAATTAGCTCGCTTTCCGTCAAATCCGGGGCGATTTTTACCGCAATCGGCACATATTTGCCGTGCTGTGAAGCCAGTTCTTGTTGACGGGATTTAATACTTCTCAACAAATCATCAAAATAATCACCATATTGTAACTGACGTAAATCCGGCGTATTAGGCGAAGAAATATTCACGGTGATATAACCGGCATAGTTATAGGCTTTATTCAAACAAATCAGATAATCATCTTTCCCTTGTTCTAAAGGCGTCAGTTTATTTTTACCGATATTAATCCCTAGCACGCCGTCATAGTGGGATTTTTTGACATTTTCAATCAGCTGATCGATTCCATAATTATTGAAACCGTTTCGATTAATAATGCCTTCGGCCTCAATCAAACGAAATTGGCGGGGTTTGGCATTGCCCTCTTGCGCCAATGGCGTTACGGTGCCCACTTCAATAAAACCAAATCCCATGGCACCAAACCCATCAATTGCTTCCGCGTTTTTATCTGCGCCCGCTGCCAGACCAATAGGATTTTTAAATTCAATGCCCATGACGGTTTTCGGCATGCCTTGTGGGCAATTTAGAAGTTGTTTTAAGAGAAAATGAAATGGTAGGTATGCCGCTAAGCCAAGGGCTTTTATCACTAAATTATGGGCATCTTCAGGATCAAGGGCAAAAATCCCTTTACGAATGAAAGAATACATACTCGTTTATCTCTCCGGAGAGTTAACTGTGAAAGGAATAGAAAAAGTGCGGTTAAATTTAACCGCACTTTTCGTGTTTACTGTAACGCTTTTTCGATTTTCTCAAACAAATCGCGAGATAAATCTTCTGTCTCACTAATGCGTTCTAGCGCACGTTTCATCAAGGTTTGGCGTTGCGCATCATAACGTGCAAAACGAATTAACGGCTCAATTAACCGAGAAGCCACTTGCGGGTTGCTTTTGTTCAGTTTAATTAAAATATCCGTTAAGAAACGGTAGCCTGAACCGTCAATGGCATGGAACGCTTTTAGATTCTGCCCCGCAAAGGCACCAATGAGAGAACGCACACGGTTCGGGTTATTAAAATTAAAGCTTGGATGATCCATCAACTGCATCACGTTTTGTAATACATTTTCTTCCGGACGCGTCGCTTGTAAAGCAAACCATTTGTCCATCACTAAACCGTCATGCTGCCATTTTTGCTCAAAATCTGCTAATAACCCATCTCGACAAGCCAATTTCGCTTGTGTCGCAGAAGTTAAGGCGGCGAGTGTGTCGGTCATGTTATTGGAATAGGTGTAATGTTTGTTCACCAGATTATTGCCAATATTGGTATAGGCTAAATAGCTTAAGCAGACATTACGTAGTTTGCGTAAAGCAATGTCTTCCCGATTGATTTTGTATTCATCCAAACGAATGGCGTTGTAAGTTCTTAACAATACCTCTTGTAAGCTGTCTGCAATTGCGACAGCCATAAACTCCCTGGCAGCGCTGATGGCATCCGGATCAATGGTTTTAAATAATTCCGCAAACTCTGTCGCTTTCGGCAACGTGAGAATCAAACTGGTTAACTCAATATCTTTTTGATAATTATCTAAAACTTGATAAAACACGGCTGCCGTTTCCGCCGATAATTCTAGCGGTTGGCCTTGTTGATAGTGAGAGACGTTACGTCGTAACTCAGAAGCCAGTAACATTTGCGCTGCATCCCAACGAATAAAACCATTTTCAGCACATTTTAGCAAGGTAATCAGTTGTGAAGAGGAATAATCATAATCCAATTTCACCGGTGCAGAGAAATCGCATAACAAGGCTGGAATCGGCTTAGTGTAAAGATTATGAAATTCAAAGGTTTGGTCTTTTTGAGTAATGTTTAACACATTATCCACAACACCATTGGCATCATAAAGGGTTTGTGTCGCACCTTTTTCATCATACAACGCAATTTTCAACGGAATGTGTAAATTCACTTTTTCCATTTGATCTGCCGTTGGTGGCGTTAATTGAGAAACCTGCAATTGATAAACGTGATTTTTTTCATCGTAACGATCACTGATAGTTAACTCCGGTGTGCCTGATTGACTGTACCAGCGGCGGAACTGGGCTAAATCCAAATTATTGGCGCGCTCCATGGCAGACACAAAGTCTTCACAGGTTGCCGCTTTGCCATCGTTTTCCGCAATATATAACTTCATGCCCTTTTGAAAGCCTTCTTCGCCCAATAAGGTATGCAACATACGAATCACTTCCGCGCCTTTTTCATACACGGTAACCGTATAGAAGTTATTCATTTCAATCACTTTTTCCGGGCGAATCGGGTGTGCCATCGGTCCTGCGTCTTCAGCAAATTGTACGGTACGCAAAAACTTCACGTTATTAATGCGATTTACCGGGCGAGAACCGGTGTCAGAGGAAAATTCCTGATCACGGAAGACCGTTAAACCTTCTTTTAGACTCAATTGAAACCAATCACGGCAAGTGACTCGATTCCCCGTCCAGTTGTGGAAATATTCGTGCGCAATTACACTTTCAATGGCTAAATAGTCGTCATCTGTTGCCGTTTGTGGATTTGCCAACACATATTTGTCGTTAAAAATATTGAGCCCTTTATTTTCCATGGCACCCATGTTGAAGAAGTCCACCGCAACAATCATGTAAATGTCGAGGTCATATTCTAAATCAAAACGTTCTTCATCCCATTTCATGGCACGTTTTAAACTTTGCATTGCCCAATCTGCGCGATCTAAATTGCCACGATTCACATACAATTCCAATGCGACTTCACGGCCCGTTTTAGTAATGAATTGATCTTTCAAAACATCAAAATCGCCTGCCACTAACGCAAATAAATAGCTTGGTTTCGGGAACGGATCATGCCATTCAACCCAATGGCGACCATCCTCTAAATCGCCGCTGTTAATGCGATTGCCGTTAGAAAGTAAAAATGGGTATTTCGCTTTATCGGCGGTAATTTTCGTAGTGTAACGTGCTAAGACATCCGGTCGATCTAGCATGTAGGTAATTTGACGAAAGCCCTCCGCTTCACATTGTGTACAAAAAGCGTCACCGGATTGATACAAACCTTGTAGTGATGTATTGGCTGCTGGATTTAAAATCGTCGTGATTTCTAGTTCAAACTGATTTGCATCGATTTGCTCAAGATTTAGCGTCAAACTTTCCGGATCTTGTTGATATTGTGTAAAAGGTGTTCCATTTAATTTAATGGAAGAAAATTGAAAATCCTGTCCATCTAGGCGCAAGGTAGTGCTGTTTGGATTAAGACGTTGATATTGGCTTGTGGCAACCACCACGGTCTTTTCCGGTTCTAATTGAAAATCGAGATGGATATCGGTTACCGTGAAATCGGGGGTTTGATAATCTTTTCTATATTTGGCTTTAGCGAGCATAAAACAACCTAATTCTAAGGGCTAAAAAGTGCCGTTAAGGATATGATTTTTAGCATTAAGTTGCAAATGGATTTTCTTTGGCAAAGTTATCGCAAACGTTTGCGCATTATGCTATTCTAGCGCCGTTTTTTATCTCCAAGAATGAGGCAAAAATGTCTTTAACATCTCCTAAAATTGCCATTGTGATGGGGTCCAAAAGTGATTGGGCAACCATGCAAGAAGCTACGCAAATCCTCGATCAATTACATGTTCCTTATCACGTCGAAATTGTTTCGGCACATCGTACGCCTGACAAACTCTTCCAGTTTGCCGAAAACGCACAACAAAACGGTTATGAAGTGATTATTGCCGGCGCCGGCGGTGCAGCACATTTGCCGGGCATGATTGCTGCCAAAACCATCGTACCCGTGCTTGGCGTACCGGTGAAAAGCTCAATTTTAAGTGGTGTCGATAGCCTCTATTCCATTGTGCAAATGCCCAAAGGGATTCCTGTCGGCACCTTAGCCATCGGGCCGGCCGGTGCGGCAAACGCAGGCTTATTAGCTGCACAAATTTTGGCGATGAATAATGTAGAATTAGCGCAACGCTTGCATCAGTTCAGACAGGCACAAACACAAAGCGTATTGGACAATCCGGATCCTCGAATTTAAAAACAGCTAAAATTTCCACCGCACTTTAAACAGACAAATATTAAAAGTGCGGTCATTTTTTCCCGTGTTTTTTAATGAATCACTGAAGATAACGCAAGCATGAACGTTTGTGCATCCCTAAAAATCAATGAGAAAACTATGCAAAAATCAGCCCTCTACACAACCATTTATGTTCTTGGCAATGGACAACTCGGCAGAATGTTACGCTATGCCGGTGCGCCTTTAGATATTCACGTTCAACCGCTGCCTTTTGATGCGCCGGTGTTTGAGTTGTCACCGAATGACATTATTACCGCAGAAATCGAACGCTGGGAAAAAACACCTCTGACCACGCTCCTCGGCAATCACGCCAATTTCGTCAATCAAAAAGTCTTCGCACAATTAGCTGATCGCTTAAGCCAAAAATCCTTATTAGATAAATTACATCTTCCAACCTCGCCTTGGTGTCTATTGAAAGAACCATCACAATGGGACGAAGTATTTCAAGATATCGGTGAGAAAGTCGTTGTTAAACGCCGTATGGGCGGTTATGACGGTCGTGGGCAGTGGATTGTGTCTGATGAAAACAAAGCACAAATTACTGAAGACTTGTTTGGGGAAACCATTGCTGAAAAATTCATTCCCTTTGATTACGAAGTGTCTCTCGTGGGCGCCCGTTTCCGTAACGGCGAGACTCGTTTTTATCCGGTCACTCACAATTTACAGCAAAATGGCATATTACGTTACAGTGTCATGGATGCCACTTTCCCACAACAAAGCGCACAGCAACAGCAAGCTGAAATGATGTTAAGCAAAATCATGAATGAACTGAATTATGTGGGCGTGATGGCAATGGAATGTTTTGTGGTGGGCGATCAGCTTTTAATTAATGAGCTTGCACCACGCGTACACAACAGCGGACACTGGACACAACTTGGCTGCGCTGTGAGTCAATTTGAATTGCATTTACGCGCATTATTGGATTTGCCTACGCCGCAATTAAAGGTCTCTGCGCCAAGCGTGATGATCAATTTGATTGGTACTGAGCACAACCCGCAATGGTTAAACACCGCCTTTGCACAATTACACTGGTATGGCAAAGAAGTTCGCCCGGGGCGTAAAGTGGGACACATTAACCTTTCCCATCCGGATAAACAGGTGATTATCACGCAATTGGACAAATTAGCAGCGGAATTGCCGGAAGATTATCAATCCGGTTTGCAATGGACAAAAAATAAGTTGATATAGTTAACATATTTGAAACATATTGCTTGTCAAAAAGAACACCGAGCAGTATAACTAAAACAATTTTCACCCACCATCCGAGGATAACACTATGTTTGAAAAGATTACTCCCGCACCGGCGGATCCAATTTTAGGTTTAGGCGAAGCATTTAAATCCGAAACCCGCAGTAACAAGATTAATTTAGGCATCGGTGTCTATAAAGACGCCAAAGGCAATACCCCGATTGTTAAAGCGGTAAAAGAAGCAGAAAGACGTTTATTAGAACAAGAAAATACCAAAAACTATTTGCCGATTGATGGTGTTGCTGATTTTAACGCACGTACCAAAGAATTATTATTCGGTGCGAATTCCGATATCGTAAAAAATAACCGTGCCAGAACCGCTCAAAGTTTAGGTGGCACCGGCGCGCTCCGCATTGCTGCAGAGTTCGTTAAACGCCAAACTAACAGCCAAAATGTGTGGATCAGCACGCCAACCTGGCCAAACCACAATGCAATTTTCAAAGCGGTAGGCATCAACATTCGCGAATACCGTTACTACGATGCCGAACGTAAAGCCTTAGACTGGGACAACTTGATTGCCGATTTAAGCCAAGCCGGCGAAGGCGATGTGGTTTTACTTCACGGTTGCTGCCACAACCCGACCGGTATCGACCCGACACCGGAGCAATGGGACAAACTGGCTGAAATGTCTGCACAAAAAGGCTGGTTGCCATTATTCGACTTCGCTTACCAAGGCTTTGCTCATGGCTTAGAAGAAGATGCTTACGGTTTACGCGCCTTTGCTAAAAACCACAAAGAACTTTTAGTGGCAAGCTCTTTCTCTAAAAACTTCGGTTTATATAACGAGCGTGTTGGTGCATTCACTGTCGTGGCAGAAAATTCGGATATTGCGGCGACAGCATTAACTCAAGTGAAAGTCATTATCCGTACCCTCTACTCCAACCCGTCTTCTCACGGGGCAAATACCGTTGCATTGGTATTAAATGATGCAAAATTACGCCAAGACTGGGAAAACGAGCTTACCGAAATGCGCGACCGCATCAAAAAAATGCGCCACCGTTTTGTTGAGTTGCTTAAAGAATACGGTGCGCAGCAAGACTTTAGCTTCATCATCAACCAAAACGGTATGTTCTCTTTCAGTGGCTTGACCGCAGAACAAGTTGACCGCTTGAAAGAAGAATTTGCCATTTATGCCGTGCGCTCAGGCCGTATCAACGTTGCCGGTATTACCGAAGACAATATTCGTTACCTCTGCGAAAGCATTGTCAAAGTGTTGTAATTTTTAACCGCACTTTAAAAAGAAAACGGCATCGAAATAGATGCCGTTTTTTGTTAAGGTTACGAGCCTTGGATAAATCCAACCCTTGAAATAGGCGCTTACCAAGGGTTAGAATAAATTACGCAGATAAGATCTTATCTGCTGCGATTTTGGCTAAAAAACTGCTACGGTTTTTATATTCACGGTGCGTTGAAACAAAATCATCAATACGCTTAATTAAATAAGCCGGCATTGTGATGTTGATTTTTTCAGACTTACCCAACAAATGCGTAATATCCACATCAACCACACCAAAAAACATACCGTAATTAGTAAAATCAGGGTTGTTACGATGATTTTCCATTGATGTTGGTAAAGGCACTTCCTCGCCCATTTCAACCAATAATTCTAAATGCCCGGCAATGGCTTCTTTTGCATTGGCGTAAGCTTCTTCAAGCGTATCACCGGCAGAAAAACAGCCAGGAATATCCGGCACGATCACACCAAATGCGTGAGTTTCGTCACCTGGCTCAATTGCGATTGGATATAACATAATCTTTCCTCTTTGTTTTAATAACAGGACTATTTTAGCCTTGCTTGTTTTAATATTGAATTTTCCGTCCCTTTCTTTAAATCCTTTTTAGGATGTGGAACGGTCACAATCCCTTTCTTTATCGGATGAGTAAAGTGATAGTGGCTTCCTGTAGCATGGTGAAAAATCCAACCATCCGCTTCAATCATCTTAATTATTTTTCGACTATCCACATTGATTTGCTCCCATGCTGTTTGATTATGTGGTTATTATACCTACAATTAAATTATAGTCAATTATTTTATGGTTATCATACCTCTACTTCATCGATTATTGGCTGGGAGCGATATTTCAGCAAATAATGTATCGAGTTTCAGTTTAGCAAATCCCGCTGAAATACGCGGATACTCCCCATCATAACGTGGCGTCACCCAATCGCCAAACTCAACCGAAACTTTGTTAATATTGATACTACTCATCTACACCTATAATTCTTTAAATTGCGGTCAGTTTCCTACTCGTTTTGTCTACTCCCTTAATTTCGTTATATAAAACAAATTACAAAGATATATATAATTTCATATATAATGAACCACATTAAAAACTAACCGCGCTTTTCTCATGAATAAAAACACGCTGATTTTTATCTTGCTTATTTTATTGCTTTTTAGCCTTGCCTTGTTTTCCTTGTCTTGGGGACGCTTTGCTATTCCGATTGAAAACGTAGTGCAAAGCCTAATGGGCAATAACACCAGTGACGTACAAAACAACATCATTTTCAATCTGCGCTTGCCACGCATTCTTGCTGCTATTTTAGTGGGCTCTGCGCTTGCGGTGGCGGGTGCAACCTTTCAGGGGATTTTCCGCAATCCGTTGGTGTCGCCTGATCTGTTAGGTGTATCCAGTGGTGCTTGTATTGGCGCAGCCATTGCGATTCTACTCGGTTTCGGGTTGTTTGCCATTCAGGGATTTGCATTTGTGGGCGGTTTAATTGCCGTGTTGATGACCATGAGCCTGCCGAAGCTTGTGCAGCGCGATTCCACGATTATTCTTGTGCTTTCCGGAATTATCATTTCCGGCTTTATGATGGCCTGCCTTGGTTTAATTAAATATCTCGCCGACCCGGAAACCCAACTTGCCGACATTGTGTATTGGCAAATGGGGAGCCTGACCAAAGTAGATTATAAAAACTTGAGCATGCTCTCCCCGATTATTTTGTTTACTACCGGTGGTTTACTCATGATGCGCTGGCGTATTAACGTGTTGTCATTGGGTGATCGGGAAGCAAAATTAATCGGTGCCAATATTCGTTTGGAACGTAATCCGATGGTGATTTTTGCCACTTTGCTTACCGCCTCTGCGGTCTGTTTAAGCGGTACGATTGGTTGGATTGGCCTCATTATTCCGCATTTGGCGCGTATGTTTATCGGCGACAATAACCTTCGCACCCTTCCGCTGTCTGCACTGATCAGTGCCTTATTCTTGCTCATTATCGATACCTTAGCACGCAATTTATATACCCAAGAAGTTCCACTCGGCATTCTCACAGGCTTTATCGGTGCGCCGTTTTTTGCTTGGGTGTTAGTGAAGCAAAAAGTCGCGGAATAAGGAGCCGATATGTTAAAAATCAACCAACTTTATTTTCAACATCAGCCTCATATTCCGTTATTAAATGGTGTGGACTTAACGCTGAATGCAGGTGAAAGACATTCTCACAGAAGACAATCTGCGAGAACTTTACCAAACAGATTTGCGTTTAATTGAGGTGCCTGAATTAGGATGCAAAATCTGTGCCATTACGCATATTTAAGAGGACGTATTTATGACCCTGAAAAAACTTCCCTAAAACTTACCGCACTTTTTGCTGCTACTTTGTTGGCATTTTCCGCGCAAGCGAAAATCGTCACCGACGTGGATGGTAACCAAGTGGAAATCGCTGATCGCGTGGAATGTGTCGCCGACCTTTGGCATGCCAATAACCAAATCGTGTTGTTATTAGGTGGGGCCGACAAATTAGTTGCAACGACCACCGCTATTGCGGCGAATCCTTGGTTCGCTGAAGTGTATCCAAACATTAAAAACGTTCCGGTACTAACTAACGGCGAAACGATTCAAGTGGAAGAATTGTTGTCACAAAAACCGGATGCAGTGTTGTTGTCTAAAAAATCCATGCTAACTGAAGTAAACCAAGCCGGCTTAAAAGGCGTGCGTGTGAGTTTTCAAGATTTTGAGGGATTAAAGAAAACGGTGAGCATCACTGCCGAGGTTTTAGGAGACAAAGCCCCTGAAATCGCGAAAAGTTACATCAAAGAACTTGAAGGCAACATTCAATTCGTCGAATCCCGCATTAAAGACGTGAAAGAAGAAAAACGTCCAACTGTATTGCACATCACTAGCGGCGCTGATTTACTTAAGATTGACGGTGGCAAATCCATGATTGGTGAATGGATTCGTTTAGCCGGCGGTAAAAGCGTGTTACCGGATCAAGCCAACATGGTGACTGTCACCATGGAGTCCATTGTGGAAGCCAACCCGGATGTAATTATCATCGGCAGCAGCGGCAATAAATCTCAAGCCGCCATTCAGAAAATCAAATCTGATCCAACTTGGCAATCCATCAGTGCGGTCAAAAATAATCGTATTTATGCGAACCCGACGGGGACTTTCCCATGGGATCGCTATAGTGCGGAAGAAGCTTTACAAATTTTGTGGGCGGCACAATTATTCCATCCGGAAAAATTCCAAGACGTTGATATGGTAGAAAAAACACAGGCGTTTTACAAAAAATATTACGGTTATGTGTTAAGTAAAGAAAACGCTGAGCAAATCTTAAAAAGGCTATCACCTCTTAAGTAGTATTGGTTCTTATCGCCATTATCGATAAAACGTACTCTCTTTTTCATCCGCCTACTTTTTAGGTATCAACACAAGGACATTTCTATGAAAATCAGTGCAAGAAATCAATTAAAAGGTAAAGTTATTTCAATCGAAAGCGGTTCTGTGAACGCAATCGTTCACCTTGATATTGGTGGCGGCAACGTGATTTCTTCTACCATTTCTCTTGAAGCGGTAAAAGAATTAGGTTTAGCGGTAGGCAAAGACGCTTACGCAATTATCAAAGCCACTTCCGTGATGGTTGGTGTAGAATAATTTATCTTAATGAAAGATAAAACAACCGTACTTGAAAAAGTGCGGTTGTTTTTTATTTATAGCCAGTCAAAGCCAGACTATAAAAATCATAGGCTATGCGTAATTCAAGATCTCGTGCGTAGCGTGCATCTTGATGCACGACCAAACCACGCACGGAACGTTATTTAATATTCACGATTTCGTGCAACAAGTTGCACGCTACGATTCTAGAATCGCTATATCTTAGATCCGTAATACGAACGTATTTTTGGTATTACAAACGCAGAAAAACTGAAGTTATGATGCTAAATGTAATACTAAAATCATGAAATTGAATGATACTCTATGAAACTCTACGAGACAATAAGACAAACAAAAAGGCTATAAGTATTTGATTTTATATGATGAATGGAACTTTATGATACTTTATGAAAGGAAAAGATGGTGCGACCGGCTGGACTCGAACCAGTGACCCCCACCATGTCAAGGTGGTGCTCTAACCAACTGAGCTACGGTCGCAAATTGCGTGCGATAATATCTAGCTTTTTGTATTAACACAAGCTTTTTATCGTATTTGTTGACTGAATGCAAAAAAAATATACAAAAAAACGGAATTTTCCTTTTGGTGTTTGGGTTTACCATGCTTCAATAACAAGTCATTTCATAAAATACCTCTTTTTGATTAATGTAATCAATTTCATCCATCGTTTTTTCAAATCATTTTTATTGATTTAAATCATATATTTAGATTTCTTTTTTCGTCAAAATCGCGCTGCTGTTTTTACTTTTCTAACATTGGAGCACAAAGGATGAAAAAATTTGCACTTAAAGCCGCCGTCATTGCGATTACTGGTTACTTAGGCGTTGTTGGATATATCCATCAATATGATAAAGGACAGTCAGAAAAATTACTTGCTGAGGGTAATTACTCTGCCGAACAACAGAAGGTTGCCAAAATTTTGTTTGATAATGGTTGCCAGTATTGTCATACCTCGAATGCTGATTTGCCTTTCTACGCTAACCTTCCCTTCGCAGATGCTATCTTAAGCCATGATATTGAATCAGGTAAACGCGTCTTTTTATTAAATAAATTACTGGATGGCTTAAAAGATCCGAGTAAATTATCTGAAGTGGATTTAGCAAAACTTGAACGTGTGATTGAAAATAACGAAATGCCGGTAGCTAAATTCCGCCATATCCACTGGGGAAGTCGCCCTGATGACAGTGAGAAAACCACGTTATTAAATTGGATTCGTGAGCAACGAAAGGCCTTTTTGCCGGCAAATACGCAAGGCGCCAATCCCCACAATCTGATCCAACCAATTCCCGATGCTATTATGACCGATCCTGCCAAAGTAGAACTTGGTCGCAAACTCTTTATGGATGACCGACTCTCTGCAGATAGCACCGTTCAATGCCACAGCTGTCACCAGCTTGACAAAGGTGGGGTTGACCGCTTAGATGTCTCCACCGGTATTGACGGTAAAAAAGGGGGTATCAATGCGCCAACCGTATTTAATGCCGCATTTAACTTTGTTCAATTCTGGGATGGTCGCGCAATCGATCTTGCTGCACAAGCGGGAGGACCACCAATTAATCCGGTCGAAATGGGCAGCCATTCATGGGATGACATCGTAGCGAAATTTAAACAGGATGAAGAATTCCAAAAAGAATTCTTGAAAGTGTATCCTGAAGTGAGCCAAGCGACATTAACCCACGCTATCGGTGAATATGAAAAAACCCTGATCACCCCAAATAGCGATTTTGACCGCTACTTAAAAGGCGATAAAACCGCATTAAATGAACAGCAATTAAAAGGCTATGAATTGTTTAAGAAACATAAATGCGACACCTGCCATACCGGTGTGAATATGGGCGGACAATCTTACGAATACATGGGTATTTACGGCGATTACTTCAAAGATCGCGGCACACCAATCACGGAAGCCGATCAAGGTCGTTTCGCACAAACCAAGGATCCATATGATATGCATCGCTTTAAAGTGCCGTCATTGCGTAATATCGCATTAACTGCGCCTTATATGCATGATGCCTCTGCAAAAGACTTGAAAGAAGCTGTTCGTATCATGCTGAAATATCAAAGCAATGTGGCGAAACCGCAACAACAAGACATTGATGACATTACGTCTTTCTTAGAAAGTCTCAATGGTGAGTTTGAAGGTAAGAAATTGCAATAATCACCATCAATAAAAAGTGCGGTGGATTTTCAACACGTTTTTAAACGTCGTAAAAATTCACCGCACTTTTTTAGAATCGTAGCGTGCAACTTGTTGCACGAAATCATGAATGCCTGAAAGCGTTAAATAACGTTCCGTGCGTAATTTGGTCGTGCATCAAGATGCACGCTACGAACTGTTACATTCTTTTATTTGATATGTCATAGAAATAAAGGAGAGAATGTGCTGTAAAGCGACATTCTCTCTCGCATTGATTAATAAAATAACTTAGGCCGTTGTCGCTCGTTTCGCAATTTCTTCATCACGTAAAACACGACGTAAAATTTTGCCCACGTTGGTTTTCGGCAATTCCTCACGGAACTCAATGTCTTTTGGAATTTTATAGCCGGTTAAATATTTGCGGCAATGTTGTCGCAACTCATCACGGGTTAAACTGTCCTCTTTCTTCACAACGAAGAGTTTGATGGTTTCCCCTGACACGTCATTTGGCACACCGATTGCCGCGACTTCAGCCACTTTATTGTTTAACATCGCCACATCTTCGATTTCATTCGGATACACGTTAAAACCGGACACCAAAATCATGTCTTTTTTGCGATCCACAATGCGCAAACTGTAACTTTCATCCATGATCACAATATCACCGGTTGCCATCCAACCGTCTTTGATCACTTCTGCGGTGGCTTCCGGGCGTTGCCAATACCCTTGCATCACCTGTTCGCCTTTCACCCACAACTCCCCTGCTTCACCGAGAGCCGCTTCAGAGCCGTCTTCTTTCACAATTCGAATATCGGTGTTCGGGACCGGCACACCAATACTGCCGTTATGCTTCACCACATTCACCGGGCATGCCGCAATTAGCGGAGAGCATTCCGTCATGCCGTAACCTTCAATAATGTTACAACCGGTCAATTCATGCCAACGAGTGGCAACGGATTGGTGAATCGCCATGCCGCCGCCTACGGAAAGTTTTAAGGCAGAGAAATTCACGTTCTTCAACTCGTCATTGTTTAACAAGGCGTTAAACAAGGTATTTACGCCGGTAATCGCCACAAACGGATATTTTTTCAGTTCTTTTACAAAACCCGGAATATCACGCGGGTTCGTAATTAATACGGCAGTCACCCCTAATTCAATAAACAACAAGCAGTTCACGGTGAGAGCAAAAACATGATACAGAGGCAAGGCCAAAATGGCTAATCGCTCACGACTACGATCGCCCACAAAAGGATAGGCAATCCACTTGGCTTGGAACACATTCACGATAATATTGCCGTGCGACAACATCGCGCCTTTTGCTACTCCCGTCGTACCACCTGTGTATTGCAAAAAGGCCAAATCATTGCGTTCTATTTGCGGACGCACATATTGACGATATTTACCGACACTCAACACTTCACGGAACGTGACCGCATTTGGCAACTTATATTTTGGCACGAGTTTCTTCACGTATTTCACCACGAAGTTCACTAATGTGCGTTTACCGAAAGACAACTGATCGCCCATACGGGTCAAAATAACGTGTTTCACGGAGGTGTTAAAAACGATTTTTTCTAAGGTAGAAGCAAAGTTAGACACCACCACAATGGCTTTAGCACCACTGTCTTGAAGTTGGTGTTCCAACTCACGTGGTGTGTAAAGCGGGTTCACATTTACCACCACAAGGCCGGCGCGTAAAATACCAAACAAGGCGATTGGATATTGCAACAAATTCGGCATCATTAATGCCACACGCTCACCACGCTCCAACTTCAATTCATTTTGCAAATAGGCCGCAAAAGCACGACTGCGTTCTTCCAATTTACGAAACGTTAACACTTGTCCCATATTAATATAAGCGGCACGGTCGGGATGTTCGCGAATCGCTTTATCAAACATATCTAAAATCGAATCGTATTCTGACGTATCCAATTCACGCTCAGAACCTTCCGGATAATTTTGAAACCAAGGTTTAGTCATAGTGATGCCTAATCTTTTTTCTTTATTTTTATGAAATGAGGCGGAATTCTAACATTCCGCCTAAACTTAATACAAATTATAGCGAAGACGTGGTTCAGCCCACATGAATCTCGGTGCGCCCCAACCGTATGGATAAAACGGCCCGTAATCATACATGTCGTCCGGATCGTAATAATATTCTTGTACTAACTTCCAAAGACGATATTGATGCGCCTGCACCACCGGATAGCTGTAATCTGCTTGATCAATTTTGCCCGGCTCTTTGCCGCTTAATACACCGGCAACAGTAATATATTGATCTTTTAAGTTTTCTGGGTCCACAAAGCCGTTTAAGTAGGCAATAAATCGCCCATTGCTGTGGCTATCAATCATCGGTTTTGCGGAGAAATACGCGACCGTTTGGTTCAACACTTCCACTTTTGTCTGATTTTTTAATGCGGTAGCGGAAATCACTTTGCCGCCCAGACGTACTTTCACACAACGGCAGTCATAATCTTGCGGTTGGATGTTATTTAAATTTAACGCATCAAATTGTTTTGGCTCTAACCCTTGCGGCGCCGACACACAACCGCTTAAAACAAGAGAAAGTGCGGTCAATATTAACCCTATTTTTTTGGTCATTTTAATGCTCCTCTCAAAAGGTGATTAAAATCTATTCTCGCCCCGGCAATTTCTTCCACGTCACTTCATTGCGTAAGTAAATCGGCTCAATCTCCAACGGGCTAATGGTCTCGCCGGCAAACCATTTTGGCAATGCCAAATCCAGCATATATAAAGCGGAAGGCAAGGTGATCTCTGTCACTTTACCAAGATTCGCTTCTTTTAACTCAGGATAAGCCGCCCAGCCGGTTCCTGCTAAAACGGCATTTTCATGATGTTGTTGAGCGACTTGCTCAATGACTTTTGACGGGCTACAAACCTGCTCGGCAATCATCGGCTGCCAATCTAAAAACTCACCGAAATCTGACCGCACTTTTTGCGCCTGCCATTCGGCGAAATACACTTCATTCATACGGGCATCAATGGCCGTCAACACATTTTCCGCCTGATATTGCACATAAGCAGCTTGTGCCATGGCGGCCAAATTCGACACCGGAATCACCGGCAACGCTGCCCCAAAGGCTAGGCCTTGCGCAATGCCAGCACCAATACGCACACCGGTAAAACTGCCCGGGCCACGGCCGAAAACCAGGGCATCCACTTGATGTAGAGTAATGCCCGATTGGGCCAAAATTTCATCCACCATCGGCAAAATATGTTTGGTGTGTTCACGCTGTGCAAATTGCGCTAAATGTGTTTTTTCACCGCCGCGTAACAAAGCAACAGAACAAGCCTCTGTTGCGGTATCTAAAGCTAATAATGTGACATTTTTCATGGTTATATAGATTCGTTGTTATCGTCTGTCTTTAACGTTGTTAAGAATTGTACCACTTTGTGCAAATCCCGCGTACGTTTAAAATTCGGCAAACTGCGCAAAAAGGTTTCTCCATAAGGGCGCATCACCAAACGGTTATCGCAAATAATCACAGCACCGCGATCAGTCACATCACGAATTAACCGCCCTACGCCCTGCTTCAAGGTAATCACCGCTTCGGGAATCTGAATATCGTTAAATGGATCGCCGCCCTGCAAACGGCAATCTTCAATGCGTGCTTTCAATAATGGCTCATCAGGTGCAGTAAAGGGCAATTTATCGATAATCACCAGCGACAAGGCATCGCCCCGCACGTCCACGCCCTCCCAAAAACTGGAAGTTGCCACCAGCACGCTGTGCGATTGCGAAATAAATTGTTCCAACAACGTGGTTTTCGCCGTTTCGCCCTGCAATAAAATCGTCAGTTCACTGTTTTCACGAAAATAGTCCGCCAGGCTACGCATCATGGCATAAGACGTGCAAAGCACAAAACAACGGCCTTGGTTGGCTTCGATAATCGGCAGTAACATTTTGCCTAATTGGGTGAACGTACTGTTGTGATTGGTCGCCGGCAGATAACGCGGCACGCAAAGCAAGGATTGCTCTGCATAATTAAAAGGGCTCGGCAGAATTTTCTGCTCCGCATCTTGAATACCTAAACGCTGGCAAAAATGGGCAAAAGTGCCGCCCACTTCCAAGGTGGCAGAAGTGAAAATCCAGGCGCATTTTTGTTTCGCCATTTGCTCACCAAACTTATCCGCCACGGTGAGCGGGGTAATATGCAGCCCAAACTGGCGACCGATACACTCAAACCAATAGCAATACCCGGTGATTTCTGTTTCCGTCAGGCGTTTAAGTAAATTTTGTAACTGCGCAATGCGCTCAAAAATGCTGTCCAGCGTTTGTGAACGCCCTAAGCCCAATTTCACCACTTCGGCAGTAAAATTCAGTTTTTCCAGTAAAAAATCAAAGGCTTTTTTGACCGCACTTTGTTGTAGCATTTGCCGCCAGTTGCCGCGCAAATTGCCTTCACCCAACATTAAACGAAAATCCTGTACGATTTTTAACAGCTGATCCGCCGCCACACCAAGCTGTTTCATGTCTTTTACTTCAGTGCGATAGGTAATTTGAATGTCTTTACATAAATCAAAAAGTTGGCGGGATGTCACCGATTGACCGAAATATTGGCTGGCGATATCAGGCAGTTGGTGCGCTTCATCAAACACAATCACTTCTGCATTTGGGATCAATTCACCGAAGCCGTTTTCTTTCACTGCCATGTCGGCAAAAAATAAGTGATGATTAACCACCACCAAATCCGCATTCAACGCTTTTTTACGCGCCAATGCCACAAAACAATCCGCATAATTGGGGCAATCACTCCCCAAACAACTTTCTGCCGTGCTGGTGAGCTGAGGCAAAATCGGGCTGTCTTCGGCAATTTCAATACATTCGGACAAATCGCCGGTCTTCGTGGCGTTGCGCCATTTGCGCACTTTGGATAAATCGTGCAGCACACTGCGATCACCCAGTACCCCTTGCGCAATCACCTGTTCCAAACGCTCTAAACATAAATAATTGGCACGCCCTTTGAGCAAGGCAATTTTGCCGCTGTACCCGAGGGCTTTTTGAATGGCTGGCAGGTCACGATTAAACAGCTGATCCTGTAAATTTTTGGAACCGGTGGAAATGATGGTTTTCTTTTTCGCCAATAACGCCGGCGCCAAATACGCAAAGGTTTTGCCCGTACCCGTACCGGCTTCCACCACTAACGCCTCTTGCAGTTCAATGGCATTGCCCACCGCCGTCGCCATGTCAAGCTGTTCTGCGCGGGGACGAAAGCCCTTGATATGGGCGCTCAATGCACCATCTGGGGAAAATGCCTTGCTAATTTGTTTTGAATACGCCATTATTTTTCACCTGTTAAAAAGTCAGCACAGTATAGCAGATTTCCCCTCTTTCTGAATCAACAAGGACAAGATGATGAACATTCAATTACAACAACAAATCACACCGGAATTGAGTTTATATGCGTATAACGAAATTCCCGTTTTACATTTACGCCACGCCGTCGGCACCGCAAAAATCGCCTTACAAGGGGCGCATTTATTCAGCTGGCAACCGGCGCACAGCAAACAAGACGTATTGTGGTTAAGTGACATCGAACCGTTTAAAGCCGGCACAGCAATTCGTGGCGGCATCCCGATTTGCTATCCATGGTTTAATAATGCCGGCACGCCGGCGCATGGCTTCGCTCGCACCAGCCTGTGGCAACTAAGCGACTATGAGATTAGCAACGACAAAGTGCGGTTGGTTTTTTCGTTGTTTTCCAAACACAACATCATCTTGGCTAAAATTGAAATGCTGTTCACCGAACATTGCGATCTACGCTTTACTCACTGCGGTGAAACCGGCATGGAAAACGTGCAACTGGCACTGCACAGTTATTTCAAGATTGGCAACATCGCCAACACGAGTATCGCCAACCTGCCAACAACCTGTTTTAACTCTCTCACTAAATCACAGGAAACCGTGCCTTCACCACGCTCCATCAATGAAAACGTGGATTGCATTTATACCGCGCCACAACAGCCAACGGAAATTCACGACCAAGCCAACCAACGTACTCTATTCGTGACACATCAAAATGCCAGCGATGTGGTGTTATGGAACCCATGGCACAAAGCCACAAGTAGCATGGCTGAAAACGGCTATCAAACCATGGTATGCGTAGAAACCGCGCGAATCCATCGCTACCTTGAGGCTGGCGAAACCGTGGCGGTGAGATTGAGTGTGAAATAGTTCTAAAATAGATCAAAGTGCGGTCAGATTTTTAGATGTTTTTCAACACTCAACATCTGATCGCTTGAGCTTTGGCTAAATTCCCTTAAATCTCCTTAGCTCCCTATCAAAGCAATTCGTAAAATGTTTTATTTTTAACCTACTTTGCCATTTATTACTGCCGTGTTTGTGAGTAACATAATGGGCGATTCAAAACACATAACCATCCATATAAAAGGAGATTAAATCATGAAAAAATTAATGACTGCGGTCGTTTTCGCTGCTGCGATGACAGCGCCCTTAGCTGCCTCTGCAGCTTCTATGTCAGAAACAGAAAAAGCAATGGCGCAGCAAGCAAACACAAAAGGCGTTTGGATCGATGTTCGCTCCGCCGAAGAATTTAATGCAGGCCATTTACAAAATGCGATTAACATTCCGCACGAGCAAATCCTTGACCGCATCCAAGCCGTTAGCCCGGATAAAGATGCACCTATCAACCTCTACTGCCGCAGCGGTCGCCGTGCAGAAGTGGCGTTAAACGCACTGAAAAAAGCAGGTTACACCAACGTTACCAACCATGGTGGTTATGAAGATTTGGTTAAGAAAGGCATGAAATAAGCACGCCTTATTTAAAATAACAATCCCCTAAATTTCTCACTGGAGTATTTAGGGGATTTTTTATAAGTATATTTGTTTAATCAAGAGGCTCAAAACATATGTCATTAACTATTTTATTAGGAAAATCCTTACTAGGATAATAAGATGGTATGCCAACTGCAATAAATGTATTATCAATTATAATATCTCCCTTAATTTTCGTCTAAGATAGATTCAATATTATACAATGGCACATTTACCATCCAATCCTGCTCTCTATAATCCGCCATGGAAAAGCGGATTGCCTGTTCGGGCTGAAATTGTTCTACATACACTTTTAAACTTTTCGCTTTCAAATTTTCTTCCGCTTTAACTTCAATCGGAATCACAGCTTGCTTACGTTGCACAATAAAATCGACCTCTGCCGTACCTTTTTCAGTTGCCCAATAAAACACTGGATTGTCTTGTGTAGCAATCAGCTGTTGCAGGACGTATTGTTCGGTTAATGCGCCTTTAAATTCGCTGAAGATACGGCTACCCTCTAGCAGTACGCTGGCATCCAAATGACTTTGTGCGGCAAGCAACCCCACATCTAAGCCATACAATTTAAAGGCATTATCTTGATAGGCGGAAAGAGGCAAATGTGGTTTTTTCACGCGAGGTACAGGATGCACCAAACCGCTGTCTTTTAGCCATTGCAACGCAATTTCATAATCTTTGCTCCGTGCCCCTTTTTGGAGTTGCGAATAGATGAACTTTTTATTTTCTTTGGCAAGCTGTTCAGGAATGGAAGCCCAAATTGACCTCACTTTTTGCACCGTGTTGCCATCTGAAATGTGTTTGGAAAAATCTTGCTCATACGCCATCAATAAGTTGCGCTGCACTTGGCGAACCTCATTAACATTTTGCGTGTCAACAAATACCTTTACCGCTTCCGGCATACCGCCGACAAAATAATATAAGCGGAGCAAATCAATATAAGTGGTTTTCATAGCTGTAATCAGCGACCAGTCCTTCAGTTCAAGCAATTTCACCAAATCTTGTTTGCCAAGTGCGGTTAGAAATTCGTGAAAATCCATGGGATAAAGCGGTAGAAAATCCACCTTGCCGACAGGAAATGACGCTTGATGATGTAACGATACTCCCAGTAATGAACCTGCTGCGACAATATAAAACTGCGGTGCATTTTCATAAAAGTATTTCAGTGATGACAGTGCTTGCGGGACTTCTTGCACTTCATCAAAAATAATCAGGGTATTTTCCGTTTGAATATCAACGCCGCTTTCAATTTTCAAACCAAGAATCAAGCGCTCAATATCATAGTCGCTAGAAAATAACGTTTTCATGCGAGGGTTATTATCAAAGTTGATATACGCCACTTTCTCAAAGGATGCCTCGCCAAAGTGTTTCATCGCCCAAGTTTTACCAACCTGCCTTGCCCCTTGAATAATCAATGGCTTGCGGTTGGTTTTGTGCTTCCATTTTTCTAAGGATTGAATAATTTTTCGCTGCATAATGTTTCTCAACGTGATGAATTGAATAGATTATAGCGAGTTTTAAACATTTTTTCTAACGAAAAATCTATACTTGAAACACTTTTTCCAATGTAAAACTGTAATAAGTTAACATTTCTTCAATGGAAATTTTTTGATTATCGCCAGCCAAAGTCTGGTTATAAAAACCATACGCTAGTGTAATATTTGCCCTCTCGTAACGTGCATCTTGATGCACGATCAACCCACGCACGGAACGTTATTTAACCCTTTCAGGCATTCACAATTTCGTGCAACACGTTGCACGCTACAGAAGAGATGATTAATTGCTTTAGACGGTTTTTGTATGTAACGTCTTGTGGGAGGAAAAATGCCAATGGTAGAGGCTGTTTAACATTAACAACAGCAATCCGCTCCAAATGAAAAAATAGGTTAAATAGGCGGATTCATTCACCGGTGTGTGTAAGAACCAAATGGCGAATAAAAAAAGCAGGCTTGGTTCAAGATAGCTCATCATGGAAAATAAACTCACCGGCAACAATAGACCGGATTTTAGATTGGCAGTCACGGAAACGGCGCTAATTAATCCCAATAATGGCACGAACAACCAATAGCGCGAATCACTAACCAGTAAATCTGTCACATTCGGCTGAAACGCCAAATAAATAAAGCAGGGAATCGAAATAAAAATAATATCTAGCGTCAATCCTTGCAACGCCGGTGTTTTCATGGCGCGACGGCTTAAATAATACGGTGGATAACCCAAGCAGACCCATAGGCTGGTCCAAGAGAAGGTTTGTGTCGTCCACAACTCATGAGCAACACCCAGTGCGGCTAAAAATAACGCCATTTTTTGTAATAAGGTTAAGCGTTCTTTAAACCATAAATAACCGCCGAATGCCATCACTAAGGGAAATAAAAAGTAGCCCACCGCCACATTCACGCCTTCGCCATTCACCGGCGCCCACATAAATAACCAAAACTGACTACCTGCCAAGGCGCTACCCATTAAAAAGGTTAACCAGCGTTTCCAGCTTGAGCCTAATTCGTTGCGAATAAAGGTTTTCAAACCGGATAAGCCCATTATGGGTAATAAGATCGCCAATATGGCAAATAATGATCCGATCATGCGCAAAACAAAAACATCCGTACCATTTAACGGCAACATCCATGCGCTGAATAAATACATAATGCCAAATAAACTTTGCGAAAAAATACACAGCCACACACCTTTGGATACCGTTTGCATTGCTCTCCTCCACCCTTAGTTGATTTTAGGGAAATTATACTTAAAGCGCTAAATAACCCATTTCAATTAATCGGGAATAATGAGATAATTTCTCAAAATTTACATTAATTTTGGTAAAAATTCTCAAATGGTGAAATTATGTACCACTTAGATAAACTCGATAGGGCGATTCTCAATGAATTACAGACTGACGCGACCATTCCGTTAAAAGAACTCGCTGATCGGGTTAACAGCACCATCGCCACCTGCCAACGCCGTATTCAGTTACTTAAACAACATCACGTTATCACCAAACAAGTGGCCATTGTCTCCCCTTCTGCCGTGGGGAAATCCATTAGTGTATTTGTGTTGGTGGAGTTAGATAATCAACAATCTCATTATCAAGCTGAATTTGAACGCAAAATGCGCGGGGAGAAGGATGTGATCGCTTGTTATGAAATTTCCGGTGATTATGATTATTTGCTGTTGGTGCATACGGAAGATATGACAAGCTACCACCGTTTTATTCACGAAGTGCTAATCGGCGGTGCCCATGTGAAAGGTTACAAAAGTCAGTTTGTGATGAATTTCTTTAAGACGGAAAGCAAAATTATTCTATAGCCTAATGTTGCCTAAATTACCAGAGGCTCATTTGTTCCGAGGTTTTTTCTTCCGGCAGGGTGACGTGCAAGCCGATTAAGCGAATGCTTCTCCCCTGCCGACGTGTCCAAATTTGCCCCAGCAATTGTTGAAAATTTTCATGTGAAAATTTCACCGCACTTTTCTCTAACGTGGTTACTTGGAAATCTTCAAATTTGAGTTTCACACCGATTTTTCTTAATTGTGCCAAAGGCATTTCCGGACAGGCGCGTTGCACGCGTTTCACCAGTTGCGGATACAGGTTTGCCAACACGTCAATGCCCTCTTCTAACTGATGAATATTACTGAATAAGGTGGTTTCTACGCCCACAGACTTACGCTCACGATGCGGTTGAATTTCCCGCTCATCAATCCCATGGCTATATTGCCAAATGCTTTGCCCCATTTTGCCGAATAAATTTAACAACAGGTGACGATCCGTTTTCTGTACATCAGCACAGCGCACTAACCCCATTTGCAATAATTTTTCTGAGGTGACTTTGCCCACACCAGGGATTTTCTTTAAGGGCAAATTGGCGATAAATTCACTCACCTCTTTTGGCTCAATCACAAATTGTCCGTTCGGTTTATTTTGATCAGAGACGATTTTGGCGAGAAATTTTAATGGTGCAACACCGGCAGATGCCGTGAGGTGCAGTTCATTGAAAATCGCCTGGCGAATTTCCTGCGCAATCCATGTGGCAGAACCTGCGCATTTATCACAGTCGGTGACATCTAAATACGCTTCATCCAGCGAAAGCGGCTCAATAATAGACGTATAACGTTGAAAGATTTGATGAATTTGTTGGGAAACGGCACGATACAACGGCATATTCACCGGCAACAACACCAAATTCGGGCACAGTTTTAAGGCTTGGGCAGTGGGCATTGCGCTATGTAACCCAAATTGACGGGCAATATAATTACAAGTGCTCAACACCCCTCGTTGTTCAGCACGCCCTCCCACCGCAACCGGCTTATCGGCTAATGCGGGATTTTCGCGTATTTCAACAGAGGCATAAAAACAATCCATATCAATATGGATAATTTTTCTGGGTTTGCCATTCAACATATCAGACATAACTAAAGTTCAGACAACTAAAGTGCGGTGGCTTTTTGCGATGTTTCTTGAGGCGGTATTTCAGGTTGATAAGAAAAAGTGCGATAAAAGAATGCAATCAGTAATATTATCAACATGATAAGAATCTGAATTAAGCGTTTTTTCGTGAGTTTTTCGGCAGCCATAAATCCTCGCTCGGTGTTTTATACTTCTTAAATTGACCATTTAGTGGTATTATTGAGGCAGATCAATTTTACACCATTTTTAATACGTTTTCTTTGAATTTGGGGAACAGATGAAAATTCTAACGACAGAGACAAAATTAGGACGTCGAGTTCAATCAGGAGGATGTGCTATCCATTGTCAAAACTGCAGTATTAGTCAGTTGTGTATTCCTTTTACACTCAATGAGCACGAGTTGAACCAGTTAGACAATATTATTGAGCGCAAGAAGCCTATTCAGAAATCCCAAGTCCTTTTCAAAGCCGGTGATGAACTGACGTCAATCTACGCAATTCGTTCCGGCACGATTAAATCTTATACCATTAGCGAAACCGGTGAAGAGCAGATTACTTCATTTCACTTACCCGGTGATTTGGTTGGCTTTGATGCCATTATGAATATGCAGCATCCTAGTTTTGCGCAAGCGTTAGAAACAGCGATGGTGTGTGAAATTCCCTTTGATATTTTAGATGATTTATCCGGCAAAATGCCGAAATTACGCCAACAAATTATGCGTTTGATGAGTAACGAAATCAAAAGCGATCAAGAAATGATTTTATTATTGTCGAAAATGAACGCAGAGGAACGCTTGGCCGCCTTTATTTATAACCTCTCCCAGCGTTATTCCGCTCGCGGTTTTTCTGCCCGCGAATTCCGTTTAACCATGACGCGTGGTGATATTGGTAACTATCTTGGTTTAACGGTTGAAACCATTAGTCGGTTGTTAGGCCGCTTCCAGAAATTGGGTATTCTATCGGTTCAAGGTAAATACATTACGATTAATAATATGGCTGAATTAATCGAATTATCCGGTACCAATAAAACAAAAATCAAAATGGTTATCTAAGCCAGCCTTATTACTAGTGCAGCAAAAATGTTGCACTAGATCACCTTTTTAAAGACCGTGCCTTGTTATTTCAGCAAATATGTTCTACCCTATTTGTCATCGCAATAATGGAGGTTGTGTATGAAATTCAATAATATACTGGTGGTCTTAAACCCGGAAAATGACAAACAATACGCCCTTGCGAGAGCCGTTCGCTTAGCACAAGAGCAAAAAAGCCCAAACCCCGTCAATATTACCCTATTCCTTGCCATTTATGACTTATCTTACGAAATGTCAGCGCTCCTTTCTTCTGAAGAGCGGACAGAAATGCGCCATAACGTCATTGAACAGCGCAAGTTAGCGATTCAACCGTATATTGAAAAATACGCCTCTGACGGCATCCAATTCTCCTCTACTGTGGTTTGGCACAGCAATGAAGCAGAAGCCATTACTCGCGAAGTGGAAACCCATAATTATGATTTAGTGGTGAAATACACGAAAGCAGAAGAAAGCTTGAAATCTTTAATTGTTACCCCGGTAGATTGGCAAATTTTGCGTAAATGTCCTACGCCAATTTTGGTGGTAAAAGACGGTGACTGGAAACATCAACGTCGTATTTTAGTCGCGGTAAACGTTTCTGATGATGAAAACGAGGCACATAGCTCATTTAATGATGAATTGGTTTCACTCAGTATGGACCTAGCCGATTCCTTAGACCGAGGCAATATTCATCTGGTTACTGCCTATCCGCCAACCCCGATTAATATGGCAATTGACTTACCGGAATTTAGCACTGGCGACTGCAATAGCGGATTACGCGGACAGTATTTGTTAAATATGAAAGCATTACGCCAGAAATATGGGATAAGCGATGATCATACGCATGTTCTAGAAGGTTTCCCGGAAGACGTTATTCCTCAAGTAGCAGAAAAACTAGAAGCGGAATTGGTTATTCTTGGAACGATTGGACGAACAGGCCTATCCGCGGCTTTCTTAGGTAACACGGCAGAACACGTAATTAGTAAATTAAACTGCAATTTATTAGCCATAAAGCCATCAAAAAAGGACAATTAAGATAAATTTTGGGAGTAGTGCATATTTTTATTGACTACTCCTTTTTTTTACATTACTTTTTTCACACTACGAAATTACTTTTTATTTTGATTTTTAATTAATCACCCATCAAAAAGGAAACAAAGAATGAGAAAATCATTACTGATCACATTATTAGGATTAGCCGGTTTAGTACAAGCACATGAAGTTTGGGTTGTCGCGCCGGCACATATTAACACAAAAGAAGCACTTAATGCGGAATTAGCCTACGGTCATCATTTTCCGTATGCTGAGAAAATTGCAGCAGATCGCTTGCATTTTTTTGCACCGCTTGAATTAACCGATAAAAATGGCATGACCAGCGCGCTCAAACAACAAGGGGAAAATTACCAATACACTACAGAAAAGCCATTGGCAGAAGGTTCGTATTGGGTAAGCGCGACCTATAAACCAACATTTTGGTCGCAAAATGCAAAGGGCTGGAAGCAAGAAAATATGCAACAAATGACGGATGCCACATATTGTGAACAAACGCAAATGTTTGGTAAAAGCTTAGTGACCGTCGGTGATAAAGCTGATTCAACGGTATTTAAAGAAAAATTAGGTCAAGAATTAGAAATTGTGCCACTCAAAAATCCTGCTGAACTCAAAGAAGGTGAAGTTTTCCCATTACAGATTTTCTATAAAGGTAAACCATTGGCTGGTGAAACCGTAATTGCAACAGCAGACACCGTGGTTGTTAAAGATATTGAATCTGCTGAAGATCACCGTGAAATTCAGGGTTTTTCCAGCAAAACGGATAAAGACGGCAAAGTGAATTTCTTACCATTAATTGAAGGATTATGGAAAGTCAAAGTGGTACATAAAACAGCCTTTAGCGACCCTAAAGTGTGCCAACATTCAGCCAGTTATGCGACATTGGTCTTGCCGGTGGGTGAAAAACGCGCACAATATACCCCGCACGAACATCATCACTAGTGACATTATCACGACCTAATGAGCATTTCCGCTAACGCAAGTGGAAATGCTTTTTTATTCTCTGCCAATAAGAATGTCAGCATAATAAGCATAAAATAAGAGTTTCCTTTTTAGCGATATTTTTTCTAAGCGGGAAACTCTTCTTTTTTATGATGATTTAATGATTTTAATCCACTTTATTATTTTTTCTTCGCTTTAGCATTTGGAAGGTCAGTAATTGAACCTTCAAACACTTCAGCCGCAAGACCAACAGATTCATGAAGTGTTGGGTGGGCATGAATCGTTAATGCAATATCTTCTGCATCACAACCCATTTCAATCGCAAGACCGATTTCACCTAATAATTCACCACCGTTCACACCCACGATGGCGCCACCAAGTATGCGATGAGTATCTTTATCAAAGATTAATTTGGTCATCCCTTCTGAACATTCAGAGGCAATCGCACGACCGGATGCCGCCCAAGGGAATTTAGCCACTTCGTAGTTTAAACCTTCTTGTTTACAGTCTTTCTCAGTTTTACCTACCCAAGCCACTTCTGGTTCGGTATAAGCGATTGATGGAATCACTTTCGGATCGAAGTAATGTTTTTGTCCGGCAATAACTTCCGCTGCAACGTGACCTTCATGAACACCTTTATGCGCCAACATCGGTTGGCCCACAATATCACCAATTGCGAAAATATGAGGCACATTGGTACGCATTTGTTTATCCACATGAATGAAACCACGCTCATCCACTTCAACGCCTGCTTTGCCGGCATCGATTAGTTTGCCGTTTGGTGTACGGCCAATCGCCACTAACACTGCATCATAACGTTTAGTATCGTTACAGGCTTTGCCTTCCATTGAAACATAGATGCCATCATCTTTTGCTTCAACTGCGGTAACTTTGGTTTCAAGCATTAACTTGAATTTTTTCTCGATTTGTTTGGTATAAATTGCCACAACATCTTTATCCGCAGCAGGGATAACTTGGTCGAACATTTCTACCACTTCAATTTCCGATCCTAATGCGTGATAAACTGTCCCCATTTCCAAACCGATAATACCACCGCCCATAATAAGAAGTTTTTTCGGCACTTCTTTTAATTTAAGCGCATCTGTTGAATCCCAAATACGTGGATCTTCATGTGGAATGAAAGGTAATTGAATTGGGCGAGAACCGGCTGCAATAATTGCATTATCAAATTTGATTGTTGTTGGGTGACCATCACGATCGCGTGCCACTAACGTATGCGGATCCGTAAATGCCGCCAAACCTTCAACCACAGTGACTTTACGTGCTTTAGCCATCCCGGCTAAACCACCGGTTAATTTTGCTACAACCGCTTCTTTACCAGCACGTACTTCATCTAAATCAATACGTGGTTCACCGAAGTAAATACCATTTTTTGTTGCGTGTTTTGCTTCTTCAATCACTTTTGCAACGTGCAATAATGCTTTAGAAGGAATACAACCCACGTTTAAACATACCCCACCAAGGGTTGAATAGCGCTCAACTAATACGGTTTCTAAGCCTAAATCCGCACAACGGAACGCCGCTGAATAACCAGCAGGGCCGGCACCAAGCACCACGACTTGGGTTTTAATTTCTTTACTCATTTTTACCTCGTAAAAACGTTCAAATTTTTGACCGCACTTTGCGATCTTTGTGGGGCGGGCTTTCAGCCCACCAAGAGATCTCATTAATCGGTGGGCTGAAGCCCACCCTACAGATTACATCACTAAGCGACGTAAATCCGCTAATACGCCATTAATATAGCTTAAGAAACGCGCACCATCTGCACCGTCGATCACGCGGTGGTCGAAGGACAATGATAACGGAAGCATTAAGCGAGGCTCGAACTCTTTACCGTTCCAAATCGGTTGCATTTCAGATTTAGAAACACCCAAAATGGCCACTTCAGGCGCATTCACGATAGGTGTAAAGTGCGTTGTACCAATACCGCCTAAGCTTGAAATGGTGAAACAACCGCCTTGCATATCGGAACCGGAAAGTTTACCGTCACGGGCTTTTTTAGAGACTTCCATTAATTCGCGAGAAAGCTCGATAATGCCTTTTTTGTTCACATTTTTAAAGACAGGCACGACTAAGCCGTTTGGTGTATCTACTGCCACGCCAATGTTGATGTATTTTTTCAGCGTTAATTTTTGGCCATCTTCAGAAATAGAACTATTGAAACGCGGGAACGCTTCTAATGCTTTGGCAACCGCTTTCATAATGAACACCACTGGTGTGATTTTCACGTCTAATTTTTGTTTTTCAACAATCTTGTTCTGCTCTTTACGGAAAGCTTCTAAGTCGGTGATGTCGGTGCGATCAAAGTGCGTCACATGTGGAATCATGACCCAGTTACGGTGTAAATTCGCGCCGGAAATTTTGTTAATACGGCTTAACTCAACTTCTTCTACTTCACCAAATTTGCTGAAGTCCACTTTCGGCCATGGTAACAAGCCTAAACCTGCGCCATTCGCTACGCCATTACCTGCGGCTGCAGCAGAAACCGTACCGGTTTCAAATGCTTTTACAGCAGTTTTCACATAGGCTTGAATATCTTCTTTAACGATACGACCTTTACGACCGGTACCTTTTACTTTATCAAGATTTACACCGAATTCACGTGCAAGACGACGAATCACCGGTGTGGCGTGTGCATAGCCTGCGCTTGCAACCACTTGATCTTGGCTCAAACCGGATACATTGCCTGATTGTGCTGCCGGCGCGGCTGCGGATACGGCTTGAGGTGCTGGCGCTGCGGCTTGTGGTGCAGCAGCAACCGGTGCGGCACCTGCCACTTCAAATTTCATAATTAATGAACCGGTAGAGACTTTGTCACCCGCTTTCACTAAAATTTCTTTAACGACACCGGCAAATGGTGCAGGCACTTCCATCGAAGCTTTGTCACCTTCAACGGTAATTAACGATTGCTCTTCTGTGATGCTATCGCCTACTTTGACCATAATTTCAGTCACGTTAACTTCGTCACCACCAATATCCGGAACGTTTACATCCTTCACACCACCGGCAACCGGTGCTGCAGGTGCAGCAGCTGGCGCAGATGCCGCTGGTGCTGAAGCAGACGCACTGCCGGCAACTTCAAAACGCATAATCAATGTGCCGGTGGACACTTTATCGCCCGCTTTAATAATGATTTCTTTCACGATACCGGCAACAGGTGCTGGCACTTCCATAGACGCTTTATCGCCTTCAACGTTAATAATGGATTGATCCACTTCAACACGATCACCCACTTTTACCATAACATCAGTAACGTTGACTTCATCAGAACCGATATCCGGCACGTTCACATCAACCACTTGTGCAGTCGCTGGTGCAGTGGCAGGTGCTGCGGCCGGTTGAGCGGCTTGTGCAGGTGCCGCGTCAGCACTCTCTAATACCAACATAGGCGTGCCGGTGGTCACTTTATCTCCCACTTTCACTAACACTTCTTTAACCACGCCTGCTTCAGGTGCCGGCACTTCCATCGATGCTTTATCACCTTCAACATTGATGATGGATTGATCCGCAGTAATCGTATCTCCAACTTTTACCATCACTTCGGTAACGGTCACTTCATCACTACCGATATCCGGAATTTGAATTTGTTTAGCCATTTCTTTTTACCTTTTAAACGTTTGGAAAACCAACCGCACTTTCATCAAGTGCGGTCGTTTTTTTCGTTATTTTTTATGCGTATAACGGATTCAATCTTTCAGGATCGATACCGTATTTTGCGATTGCTTCGGCAACCACTTTCTTGTCAACCGTGCCTTCTTGTGCCAACACATGTAATGCGGCAACCACAACGTGGTGTGCATCTACTTCAAAGTGGTCACGCAAGTTCGCACGGCTATCGGAACGACCGAAACCATCCGTACCCAACACATGATAATGTTTAGCCGGTACATAAGCGCGGATTTGCTCAGCAAAAAGCTTCATGTAGTCGGTTGCTGCAACGGCAGGCTTGTCGTTCATCACTTGAGCAACGTATGGCACACGTGGTGTTTCGGTTGGATGTAACATATTCCAACGAACCGCATCCGCTCCTTCGCGAGCCGCTTCAGTGAAGGATGGCGCACTATAAACATCAGCGCTGATGCCGTAGTCATTCGCCAAGATTTGAGCGGCTTCACGTACATGACGCAAGATCGCACCGGAACCAAGTAATTGCACTTCGCCTTTACCTTTTCCTTGTACGCGTTCAAATTTATAAAGACCTTTACGAATACCTTCTTCTGAGCCTGCTGGCATTGCCGGTTGATCGTAAATTTCGTTTAACGTGGTGATGTAATAGAACACATCTTCTTGTTTTTCACCGTACATACGGTTAATACCGTCTTGCATGATAACTGCCACTTCATAAGCGAATGCCGGGTCATAAGAGACACAGTTCGGAATCGTTAAAGATTGAATGTGGCTGTGACCATCTTCGTGTTGTAAACCTTCACCGTTCAATGTTGTACGGCCTGACGTACCCCCGATCATGAAACCACGAGCCAATTGGTCACCGGCTGCCCACATCAAGTCACCCACACGTTGGAAACCGAACATGGAGTAGTAAATGAAGAATGGGATCATCGGCATATTGCTCACAGAATAAGACGTTGCTGCCGCTAACCAAGAAGAGGTTGCACCTAATTCGTTGATCCCTTCTTGTAATACTTGACCGTCTTTCGCTTCGCGATAGTAAGCCACTAAATCACGGTCGGATGGCACATAGTTTTGACCATGCGGGTTGTAAATACCGATTTGACGGAATAATCCTTCCATACCGAACGTACGCGCTTCGTCTGCCACGATTGGAACGATATGTTTGCCCACTTCTTTGTCTTTTAACAACGTATTTAAGAAACGAACAAATGCCATTGTGGTTGAAATCGGACGCGGTTGCGCTTCTAACAACGCAGAGAATTCAGAAAGCTCAGGTGCTTTGAAGTTCACAGTAAATTTCGGATGACGTGCCGGCAAATAACCTTGTAAAGCTTTGCGATGTTCGTGCAAGTATTTATATTCTTCAGAACCTTCAGGGAAAGTCACATATGGCAGTTTTTCCAAATCTTCATCTTTCACTGGGATGTGGAAGTAATCGCGGTAAGCTTTGATACTCTCAGCAGACATTTTTTTGGATTGGTGCGCAGTATTTTTACTTTCTGCTTCAGCAATTTTATAGCCTTTGACTGAGTGAACTAAAATCACGACCGGTTTACCGGCATTTTGTGCTTTCTTGAATGCAGCAAACACTTTAAGCGGATCATGACCGCCACGTTGTAACGCCCAAATTTCATCATCAGTCATATCAGCCACTAATGCAGCGGTTTCTGGGTAACGACCGAAGAAGTGTTCACGTACGTAAGCACCGTCTTTAGATTTGAAGGTTAAGTAGTCACCATCAACCACTTCCATCATTAATTGGGTGAGTTTACCTGTGGTGTCTTTGGCAAATAATTTATCCCAACGGCTACCCCACATGACTTTGATCACTTCCCAACCGGCGCCCACGAATAAGCCTTCTAATTCTTGAACGATTTTACCGTTACCGTTTACCGGGCCGTCTAAGCGTTGTAAGTTACAGGAAATGACGAAAATGAGGTTATCTAAATGTTCGCGTGCGGCGAAAGTTAATGCACCTTTAGATTCAATTTCATCCATCTCGCCATCGCCTAAGAAGGCATACACTTTTTGATCAGCGGTGTCTTTCAAACCACGATTTTGTAAGTATTTTAAGAAACGGGCTTGATAAATGGCGTTCACCGGGCCTAAACCCATAGAAACCGTTGAGAATTGCCAGAAATCCGGCATTAATTTCGGATGAGGGTAAGAAGACAAGCCTTTGCCATGCACTTCTTGACGGAAGTTGTCTAGTTGTTCTTCCGTTAAACGTCCTTCTAGGAAAGCACGAGCATACATCCCCGGCGCTGCGTGGCCTTGGAAGAAGACTAAGTCACCGCCGTTTTTCTCTGTTGCCGCTTTGAAGAAATGGTTAAAACCAACTTCATACATCGTCGCAGCAGATTGATAAGTCGATAAGTGACCGCCTAAATCCAAATCTTTTTTCTGACCACGTAACACCATCATCACGGCATTCCAACGAACATAAGAGCGAATGCGACGTTCAATGTCTAAATTGCCCGGATACGCCGGTTGTTCTGACACAGGAATGGTATTCACATAATCGGTTGTAATCCCGCTTGGTAAAGAAACGCCACCGGCGCGAGCTTGTTGCATAACTTGATCGATAATGAACTGAGCGCGCTCAATGCCTTCCTCACGAATTAACGAATCAATTGATGCCAACCAATCGTTAGTCTCGATCGGATCTACGTCATTTTTTAACAATTCTGACATAGTTTTTTCCTTATTTTGTTAAGTTAGAAGTACGTTTAACCCTAATTTTTAATAGAAATTAAACAACGAAATTGATCACTAAAAAAAGCCTAATTTGCCAAAAACTGACATTACAAATTTTTAACAAATAATGTAAATGTTATTAGATTTTTTGAAAAAATGATAGTAATTTTTCTCTCTTCACTTGAAAATACCCCATATTTGCATAGTTTCAAACTAACGCTATATAAATTAATATATCAAAAATTGTAATGTCCCATAAAATCCTTAAAAAACAACCGCACTTTCTAAAATGCTTGATTTTTATCATCTCTTCGTTTGAAAAAGAATTAAATATTGCGTATTTCACGTAATTAACCTACCATTAAACTCAACTATTAACACCCTAAAATTTGGAGAAAAAAATGCAAAACGAACTTATTTGCTATAAAAAAATGCCGGTTTGGACCAAAGACAGCTTGCCAAAAATGTTTCAAGAAAAACACAACACAAAAGTCGGCACTTGGGGAAAACTCACCGTATTAAAAGGTAAACTTAAATTTTATGTCCTCACAGAAAATGGCGATATTGTGAGCGAACACATTTTCACGCCACAAGATTCAACCCCTTTTGTTGAACCGCAACAATGGCATCGTGTTGAAGCCCTTTCCGATGATTTGGAATGTTTTCTGGAATTTTATTGCACCAAGGAAGACTACTTCAGCAAGAAATACAATATGACCGCCACGCACGGTGATGTAGTCGATGCCGCTAAAATCATCAAACCTTGTAAAGTGTTGGATTTAGGTTGTGGACAAGGTCGTAACTCTCTCTATTTGAGTTTACTCGGCTATGATGTCACCGCTTGGGATCACAATGAAAACAGTCTTCAATTTCTAAACGAAGTCAAAGAGAAAGAAAATCTAAAAATTCAGACCGCACTTTACAATATCAACGAAGCAAACATTCAAGAAAACTATGATTTTATTGTGTCGACGGTGGTCTTTATGTTCCTCGATCGTGCTCGCGTACCGGCAATTCTTGAAAACATGCAAAACCATACCAATCCGGGGGGCTACAATTTAATCGTAGCTGCCATGTCCACTCCGGAAGTGCCTTGCCCACTGCCATTCTCATTTACTTTTGGTGAAAATGAATTGAAAGAATACTACAAAGATTGGGAATTCTTAGAATACAACGAAAACATGGGTGAACTGCACAAAACCGATGAAAACGGCAATCGCTATAAAATGAAATTTGTAACCATGTTGGCAAGAAAGAAATAGTTTGCCGATTTAGAACAGAAAAAGACCGCACTTTATTACTGCGGAATATGAAAAATCTGCGTCTTATGTCATGTATTAAGACTAAGACGCAGATTTTTTTAATGGGATTAGCCTTGATTAAACCATGTTACATAATCAAATTGGTCATAATATTTTTTACCGTTCCAGCCCGAAAATGCGAATAAATCCCCGACTTGATCGCTTTGCTCAAAACCCGGAATATACACGGCAGATGCCAACTGCGGATAAGGTTTATGCGTAAATACCACTTTGTTTTTAAATGGCAACCGATCAAAGGCTTCGAGCTCTTCATAACTCACCCCTTGAGGGCTATCTTTATCTGTCATGATAATAAAAAGATTATCAAGATTAATCCGTTTTAAACGTGTTTCCCACTTCTCTTTCGCCTCTTGCGCATTGAGGTAATGCATAAAATGGATAGGAACATCTCCCAACCAACCGACAGGGTAAGGCTTGTCGCTCGGTTTGAATTCCAATGTTTGCTGATGATAAAAAGCCATATTTTGTAAATAACGGATAAAATCTCGTGGCTTTACATATAAATTGACAAAAGGCGAATTAAAAGGCTCATTCAAATCATGCAAGATGAATGCGCCGACACAGTTGCTTGATAGCACAGACATCCCATGATTTTGCAAACGTTCTCTTAGTTGGCGATTGATGGATTTTCGATGAAATTGATTCACCGCACTTTTGAATTTTGAAAATAAGGACATCATTGCCTCCAAATAACGCAATACGACCACAACACATTGAAGAAAATCACTAGGCGTTCGCTATGAACGATGATGCCATAAAAACAGACTCCCCTCAATTTTACATTCAGGGGAGTTGTTCTCAGTCAAATTTAACCGTTATAACGTTTAAACACGAGTGTGGCGTTCGTGCCACCAAAACCAAAGCTATTTGACATTACAGTTTGTAAACCGGCATTTTCTTTTGTTTCAGTCACAATGTTGCAACCCACGGCTTGTTCATCTAAGGTTTCAATGTTAATGCTTGGTGCGATGAAATCGTTATCTAACATTAACAAGGTGTAAATGGCTTCGTGCGCACCGGCAGCCCCTAAAGAGTGACCTGTCATGGACTTGGTGGAAGAAATCGCCGGCATTTTATTGCCAAATACGTTTTTAATCGCACCCAATTCTTTCACATCACCGACTGGCGTTGATGTACCGTGCACGTTGATGTAATCGATTGGTGTGTCAACAGTTGCCATGGCTTGTTTCATGCAACGTTCTGCGCCTTCACCGCTTGGCGCCACCATGTCATAACCATCGGAAGTCGCACCATAACCGACGATTTCCGCGTAAATTTTCGCACCACGGGCAAGCGCGTGCTCTAATTCTTCTACAACCACTACTGCACCGCCGCCGGCAATGACGAAGCCATCACGGTTTGCGTCATACGCACGGGACGCTTTCGTTGGAGTTTCATTGTACTTGGTGGACACTGCACCCATCGCATCAAATTCGGTCGCACATTCCCAAGACAACTCTTCTGCACCACCGGCGAAAACGATGTCTTGTTTACCTAATTGGATGAGTTCTAATGCGTTACCAATACAGTGTGCTGAAGTGGCACAAGCGGAACTGATACTGTAACTGACGCCTTTGATTTTGTATGGAGTCGCTAAGCAAGCAGACACGCTGGATGCCATAGTTTTAGTGACGGCATAAGGGCCAATCGCTTTCACACCGCGCGGACCACGCACAGCATCACAAGCCACTAACTGATTATGTGCAGAACCTGTGCCGGCGCCGATCACCAAGCCGGTACGTTCGTTAGACACTTGTTCTTCAGTTAAACCCGCATCTTCAATAGCTTCTTTCATGGAAAGATAAGCATAGGCTGCCGCATCGCCCATGAAACGATACACTTTACGATCGATTAACTCGCTCGGGTTTAATTTAATGGTACCGGCAACATGGCTGCGCATTTTCATGTCAATAAATTCAGGGACGATTTCAATACCGGATTTACCAGCTTTCAATGAAGCCAAGACTTCTTCTTTGTTGTTACCAATACTGGAAATAATACCAAATCCGGTGATTACTGCTCTTTTCATTCGTTATTCCTTAATGAGTTGGGAAATTGATTTTCGACTTACATTTGTTAGCTGAACGCAATTTACTATGAAATCAAAATATTGCAAGCATTAATTATAACGTTCGACCAGTTAGGGCAATTAGGCGTATTATATTAGACACCTCAAAAGCAACGAAAGGAAATCACGCCCAATGCGCTTAGTGACTCGTGCCGAGATTCATTTTAATCAAGAAAATACGCCCATTTCCGACCAATTTGACGATGTTTATTTTTCTAACCAAGACGGTTTGGAAGAAAGCCACTACGTTTTCCAACAAGGCAATCAACTATGGCAACGTTGGCTAAAACATGAACAAGCGTATTTTATTATTGCTGAAACCGGCTTTGGTACAGGGCTCAATTTTTTGGCGGTCACCACGCTTTTTCGTGAATTTCGCCAACAATTTCCACAGGCAACATTACAACGGCTATTTTTTATTTCCTTCGAAAAGTATCCATTAACACGGGAAGCATTAACGCTTGCCCATCAACATTACCCGCAATTTAGCGCCCTCACGGCACAATTACAAGCACATTGGCTAGACCCGATTGAAGGTTGCTATCGTTTTCATTTTGAGGAAACCACGCTCGATCTTTGGTTTGGTGATATTCACGATAATTTGCCACAGCTCGGCGATTATATGCGTGACAAAATTGATGCGTGGTTTTTAGACGGATTTGCCCCGAGTAAAAATCCTGATATGTGGAATGACGCGCTTTATACGCAAATGTACCGTTACACCAAACCGCAAGGCACGTTCGCCACCTTCACTGCCGCAAGTGCGGTGCGTAAAGGCCTAGAAAATGCCGGTTTCAGCGTGCAAAAGCGCAAAGGTTACGGCAAAAAACGGGAGTGTTTGGCGGGTGAAAAAATACTTGAAAAACCCACCGCACTTTTCACCCCATGGTATTTGCCACAATCCGCCCAGTTTGAAGGTGTGGCAGATGTTGCCATTGTGGGGGGCGGCATCGCCTCCTTATTTACCGCATTCGCCTTAATGCAACGTGGCGCGAGCGTCACTCTTTATTGCGAAGATCCACAGCCGGCGATGAACGCCTCCGGTAACAAACAAGGCGCGTTTTATCCGCAACTGAGCGACGATGACGAACGTAATATTCGCTTTTATATACAGGCTTTTGCTTACGGCTTACAACAATTACGTAATGCCGAAAACCTCATTGAATTTGAACATGAATTTTGCGGCGTGGCGCTGTGCGGGTATAACGAAAAAAGTGCGGTCAAATTACAGAAAGTTTCGCAACTTCAGTTGCCTGAAGATCTTTATCAAAACCTAAACCAAGCTGAATTAAGCGATAAAGTCGGTCTCCCGTTGCCTTGTAGGGGCGGATTCATTCCACAGGGCGGATGGCTTGCGCCACAGCAATTTGTACAGAATCTGTTTGCTTATTTGCAGCGGCGCGGGCTCAGCATAAAAACATCGCAAAAAGTGACCGCACTTTCCCCTCAAAAAAACGGCTGGCTGGTGACAAATGCTGAAAATGACGCGTTCCATCATCAAATCGTTGTCCTCGCCAACGGGCATCAACTACATGAATTTCCGCAAACGCAGTCACTACCGCTTTATGCCGTACGCGGGCAAGTCAGCCAGATTCCCACGTCAGAACATCTGCTAAAACTGAAATCTGTGCTCTGTTATGACGGCTACCTCACGCCTGCTGATTTGGCAAAAACCAGTCATTGCATTGGTGCCAGCCATGTGCGTGATTGTGCTGACCGCACCTTTAGCGAGCTGGAACAGCGGGAAAATCAGGAAAAAATCCAAAATAACCTAGAGGGTATGCCTTGGGTGAAAGAGGTGGATACGTCTGCCAATCTGGCGCTCATCGGCGTGCGTTGCGCCGTGCGGGATCGAATTCCAATGGTAGGCAATGTGCCGAATTTTGAACAGCAATGCGTGGATTATAAAAATCTGTTCAACTTACGCCGTCGCAAACAACCCATTCCACCGGCTGCCGTATTTCCGAATTTATATCTCATCGGCGCCCTCGGCTCACGCGGTTTAACCTCTGCCCCGATATTGGGCGAAACACTCGCTTCGTTAATCTACAACGAACCACTTCCACTCAGCGAAGACCTTATTCACCACCTATCCGCAAGTCGCAGTTGGATACGTAAATTGTTGAAAGGCACGTCGATTGAGAATTTATCGTCTTAATACAATGATTTTTAACTTTTATATTTGGAAGTATCATTATGACTCGAATTAATCTGATTCCACCTAAAGAGCTATGCGATCAGCATTTACTGGCAGAACACCGCGAACTGACACGCATTCCGAATGCCGTCGCCAAAGGTAAATTTCACTTAAAAGGGCAACCGGAGGAATATAAATTAGGTGAAGGCCATGTGAGATTTTTCTTTAATAAAATGGCATTTTTGAAAAGGCGATATGATGAATTACATACGGAATGTAAAGCGCGTGGTTTTAAGGTTCAATATATTTGGCCTGAAACACTGCCCTCATCACCTGAACTTTGGCTTGATTATCAGCCGACCGATGCAGCACTTGAAATAAATCGTCAAAGGATTCAAGAACGAATGCCCAAAAAAGCAAGATTTACAGCACATCAGTCATTTGCACCAAATAAGTGCGGTGTGTTTTAGGCGTGTTTTGCGAATGTAAAACAAAACCCCATTCAGATTCGAACGGGGTTTCTTTTTATCAAGAAATTATTTCTCGAGATTTAATGGCTTAATGTGCCAAATATTTTCCGCGTATTCCTTAATGGTACGATCGGAAGAGAAATAACCCATGTTGACGATATTTTGAATCGTGCTGTCAATCCAGGCATCACGATTTTTATATTTTTCATCTACCAATTTCTGTGCATCCACATAGCTGCGGAAATCAGCAAACGCTTGGTAGTAATCGTGATATTGTAAACCCTGTAATAGCTGTTGATAACGGTTCGGATCGTTTTCGGAGAAACGGCCGTTAATGATTTGATCAACAACATTTCTTAGTTCGGCATCTTCTTGATAGAAATTAAATGGACAGTAGCCATCGCGACGTAACTTCTCTACTTGTTCTACGGTATTACCGAAAATAAAGATGTGGTCTTTGCCGACATGTTCCAAAATTTCTACGTTTGCCCCATCTAATGTCCCCAAGGTTAAGGCACCATTTAACGCAAATTTCATGTTACTGGTACCGGAAGCTTCCGTGCCCGCCAAAGAAATTTGTTCAGAAATATCTGCCGCCGGAATGATCAATTGAGCTAAACTGACGCTGTAGTTCGGGATAAAGACCACTTTTAAGCGGCCTCCCAAACGGGCATCGTTATTAATCACATTGGCAACATCATTAATTAAATGGATGGTTTGTTTGGCTGCGTAATACGCCGATGCCGCTTTACCGGCTAAGATAAACACACGAGGTTGCCAATCTTTTTCCGGATGCTCTAACATGGCGTTGTAACGGGCAATAATATGCAACACGTTCAAAATTTGACGTTTATATTCGTGAATACGTTTCACTTGAACGTCAAATAACGCATGGGGATCCAGATCAATGTCTAATGTTTTCTTCACGTAATTTGCCAATTTCACTTTATTTGCAAATTTAATATCGGCAATAGCGTGTTTGAAATCCGCTTCATGCGTATATTGTTTTAATTTTTCGATTTGGCTTAAATCACAACGCCAATCAGAACCGATATATTTATCAAACAACGACGCTAATTGTGGGTTTGCCACAGCAAGCCAACGACGCGGGGTAATACCATTAGTCACGTTGGTGAAACGTTCCGGATAAATACGCGCGAAATCCGCAAAAGTCGATGTCACCATTAAATCAGAATGAATTGCCGCCACACCATTGACTTTATGTGACCCCACCACGGATAACCAACCCATGCGTACTTTGCGCTGATACCCTTCTTCGATTAAAGAAACGCGACGAATGAAATCCAGGTCGGTAGTGATGTAGGTTTTGACGTATTCCAAGAAATGATCGTTAATTTCAAAAATCATTTGTAAATGGCGCGGTAAGATTTTCGCCATCATTTCTACCGGCCAAGTTTCCAAGGCTTCAGACATCAAGGTGTGACATGTATAAGAGAAAATACGACGGGTCATATCCCAGGCTTTCTGCCATGAAAAGCCTTCTTCATCAATTAAAATACGCATTAATTCAGGAATGGCTAATGCCGGGTGAGTATCATTTAAATGAATTGCCACTTTATCCGCTAAATTTTCCAAGCTGCTATGCGTGCGTTTATGACGGCGGATAATGTCTTGCAATGACGCAGAAACCAAGAAATATTCTTGACGCAAACGTAATTCACGACCGTTCCAAGTGGAATCATCCGGATAAAGCACACGGGAAAGATTCTTAATGGAAGCACGGCTTTCCACCGCCGCAATGTGTTGACCGCGGTTAAAGTCTTCTAAGTTAAACAGTTCGCCAGCATGAGCAGCCCACAAACGTAATGTGGCGGCAGAGTCATTTTGATAGCCCGGAATCACTTGGTCATAAGCAAGTGCGGTCACTTCTTCGCCTTTATTCCAGATACATTTTTTGCCTTCAAAATGAATATTACCGCCGAAAGAAACGGTAAAACGTTTAGACGGACGAATAAATTCCCAAGGCGCCCCTTTTTCTAACCACGCATCCGGGCGTTCAACTTGTTGGCCATCTTCAATTTTTTGACGGAACATTCCATATTCATAACGAATACCGTAGCCCATGCCCGGTAAGCCTAAGGTGGCAATAGAATCCATGAAACAGGCGGCTAAACGACCTAACCCACCGTTACCTAAGCCCGGATCCACTTCTTTTTCAATAATTTCTTCTAAATCAACGTTTAATTCGGAAAGGGCTTCTTTGGCGATGTCGTACAATCCTTCTGCAATCATGGCATTGGATAAGGTACGACCAATCAGAAATTCCATTGATAAATAATAAACACGGCGTGCGTCTTCAGCTCTGGCTTCACGCGCGGTAGTGATCCAACCTTCAGTGACGAAATCCCGCACCGCGTATAACGTGGCATTGAGCCAATCTCGTTGGCTCGCCTCTTTAGGAGAGCGACCAATTAAAAAAATCAGTTTATAAACAATCGTTTTTTTCAATGAATCAACATTGACTTCAGGTCGATTGTACAGGAATGGAGAATCAAAATTATCCATTATCATAAGAAAACATCCTCAGTAAATAAAAAGCGGATGAATTTTAATCATTCAAGATAAAAAAACAACACTCTTCTGCGCAAAGATTATTTTTCTTTACGCAGAACATAGGTGTTTCATGAGTGAGATAAAATTCGTTGATATAAATGTTGGTAGTGGGTTGCAGAGATTTGCCAACTGAAATCTTGTTCCATTGCAGTTACACGAACCGTTGTCCATAAACGTTGTTTTTTCCATAACGCAAACGCTGCCTGCAAGGCATTACGGAGTTCCTCGGTCGTTGCGTGAGAGAAAACAAAGCCGGTTGCTGTTCGAGCTTGAATATTTTCTGCGGTACTATTGACGACGGTATCCGCTAAACCACCGGTGGCGCGAACAAGAGGTAAGGTACCGTATTTTAAACCGTAAAGCTGGGTTAAACCACAAGGTTCAAAACGGCTTGGCACTAAAATGACATCGCCACCGGCAACCATGAGATGTGACAACGCTTCATCGTAGCCAATTTTAACCGCAATATTTTGCGGATAGGTTTCCGCTAATTGACGAATACCGGCTTCTAAGTGCGGTGCGCCTGAACCAAGAATCGCCAACTGTCCGCCCTGTTTAACAATTTCATCCGCGCTTTCTAGCAATAAATCCACGCCTTTTTGTTCCGTTAAACGGGTCACCATCACAAACAATAACGCATCAGCTTGTTCCGGAAGATTGAAATAAGCTTGTAAATCCGCTTTATTTTTTGCCTTACCGCCCATGTACTTCAGCTTGTAATGATGTTGAATATACTGATCGTTCATCGGATGCCAAATTTTTTCATCAACACCATTGAGAATACCGACCAAACGCCCTTCATGATCCAGGGTAGAAAGTAAGCCTTGTAAGCCATACGCAAATTCCGGTGTGGTAATTTCTTTTGCATAAGTCGGGCTTACGGCAGTCACCGCATCGGAATAATAAAGCCCAGCTTTTAAGTAAGAAATTTGTCCAAACAACTCTAATCCATCCACATGGAACATACTGTGTGGCAAGCCGATTTCAACTAAATGGCGATAATCAAATTGCCCTTGATACGCCAAATTATGAATGGTGAAAACCGATTTTGCCGGACGGCCTTTATTAAATAAATAGGCTGCCGTTAAACCCGCATGCCAATCATGGGCATGGACAACTTCTGCGCGCCACCAACTATCTAAACCGGTGGACAACTCCGCCCCCACCCAGCCTAATAATGCAAAACGTTTATAATTATCGCCATAATCATTGTAATAGCCATCATGATACGGATTACCTTCCCGTCCATACAAGTGCGGTGCGTCAATAAGATAAACGCCAACGCCATGATATTCACCGTAACGCAAAACAATGTGGCCGGCAAAATTATCCCATTCCGCAACAACTGACGTATTTGGAATGCCCGCCGCAATCGCCGGATACGACGGCAACAAAATACGCGCATCAATGCCGATTTCTTTTTGTGCAAAGGGCAATGCCCCCATCACATCGGCTAATCCGCCGGTTTTCAGTAAAGGATATAACTCCGAGCAAACGTGCAATACTTTCATTTATTTTCCTCATGTCCCTTGATTAATGAGGGCGTATTAAAAACGCCCTATACACTAAAAAGTGCGGTCACAAAATCCGAAGGATTTTGAATGCTGCTTTGCCAACGGCTCCGAAGGAGCGAGTAAAAATCAAAACGTGTTGAAAACAGACCGCACTTTCACGTTAGTCTAAATGTTCTTCCGAGAACACATCTTGTCCTTCTAATTTTTTCAACATAGACGGTGTGACTAAAATCACTTTGCCGGTTGAACTGATACGGAAACGTTTACTGTCCAATTCACGGTCCACACCAATTTGCATACCGTCCGGAATGACACAATGACGATCCACGATACAATGTTTCAATATGCAATTTTTGCCAATCGTTACTTCAGGCAAGATCACAGAATGATCAATCACAGAACCTTCGTTAATTTTAATCCGATCAAATAACACGGAATAGCTGATTGAGGCATCGGTAATGACACAACCACCGCCAATAAGAGAGTTATCCACCGGCTTAACATTGGCATTTTTATAGAAGAATTTAGACGGATAGGCTTGCACCGGGTTACCGCGAATCGGCCAAGTTTGGTCATAAATATCTAATTGCGGATGTTCAGACACCAAGTCGATATTTGATTGCCAGAAGCTGTCTAATGTCCCCACATCGCGCCAATAAATATCGCCTTCCGTGTTACGTCCCATGCAAGAACGACTGAATGGATGGGCGTATAACGTGCCTTCTTCCAAACATTTCGGCAATACGTCTTTACCAAAGTCATGAGAGGTGCAAGGCGTGTTCACTTCTTTATTTAGCATTTCATAAAGATAATCCGCATTAAACACATAGATCCCCATGGAAGCCAATGAAGTTTCCGGTTTGCCCACCATGGCAGGCGGATCTTTGGGTTTTTCTACGAACGCTTTCACTTTCAGATTTTCGTTGACCGCCATCACGCCAAATTCATGCGCCTCGGAACGCGGCACTTCGATACAACCCACGGTACATTTTGCACCACTGGTCACGTGGTCTAACAACATTTGGCTGTAGTCTTGTTTATAAATATGGTCGCCGGCAAGAATGAGAATATATTTCGGTTTGTAGTGATCTCGAATAATCGCCATGTTTTGATATACCGCATCGGCTGTGCCACGATACCACGTGGAATCATCAATTTGTTGGCGCGCCGGGAGCATATCAATGAATTCACCCCGTTCTTGTGGCAAGAAAGACCACCCTTTTTGTAAATGGCGTAATAAAGAGTGTGCAGCATACTGCGTGACAACCCCAATACGATTTAAGCCGGAGTTAATACAGTTGGACAACGCGAAATCGATGATTCGGCGATTTCCCCCAAAATACAGTGCCGGTTTTGCACGTTTATCCGTTAATTCGTGCAGGCGTGAGCCACGACCACCGGCTAAAATCAGCACAAGCGTATTTTTGACTAAATCATATTTGTTAGGAAGTTGGGAAAGACCGTTTTTCATAATAAACTCCGTTATTTTTTTAATTATCCATATTTTCCAACACACAAAACGCCATACCACCCACTTCAACTTGCTGTTGTTGAATCGTTAAGTTTGTTGTTCCTGCCCTAGCTTTCCATTGACCATTTATCTCGTTTGGCAATGTAAAAGACTGCGGTTCTGCTTTCGCATTGATTAAGAAAAGCCATCGCTGATCTAATACCACTTGCAGCGCTTTGCTTTCCCGATTATGCCAATCCTCGGTTCGCATTGATTCCCCCTCAATGTTGAGCCAAGTGACATTTTCATCTGACCACCAAACATCCCGTTGCAAACTTTGAATTTGTTTTCGTGTTGCAATCAGTTGTTTGGTCAAGTCAAATAATTCCTGATTGAAATTCTGCCATTTCAGCCATGTGATTTCATTATCCTGACAATAGGCGTTATTGTTACCGAATTGCGTGTTGCCGAATTCATCGCCAGCAAGCAACATTGGTGTACCATTGCCTAGCAGCAAACTTGCCAATAATCCGCTTTGCGCTAAAACGCGCTGATTTTCCACCGCACTTTGGTGTTCGTCATTGAGGTCTAATTGACTGCCCTCAATGCCATGGTTGTAACTGTAATTTTCATTGCGACCATCGCGATTATCTTCGCCGTTCGCCTCGTTATGCTTATGGTTATAACTGACCAAATCGCGTAACGTAAAACCATCGTGAGCGGTAATAAAATTCAGGGTGGTGTGTGGTAAGCGTGTTTCTCGCTTGAACAGATCACTTGAGCCGGCAAAACGTTCGGCAAATGCGCCCACTTCCCCACTTTTCCATAACCAAAAACGACACATATCATCACGGAAGCGGTCGTTCCATTCGGCAAAATAATGGGGAAAACGCCCTAATTGATAACCGTAATGGCCAATATCCCAAGGTTCGCTGATGAATTTCACCTGTTGTAAACTCGACACTTGAGCGATGTCATCAAACAGTTTGGCGTGTGGATTGAAATCCGGTGACTCACGCCCTAAAACCGTGCCTAAATCAAAACGGAAACCATCCACATGGCATTCTTCCACCCAATAACGCAGGCAATCCACCACCCATTTTCGGGTGATGTCATTGGCAAGGTTCAGCATATTGCCGCAACCCGTCCAGTTAATATATTCGCCTTGTTCGTTTTGCCAATAATACGTCCGATCATCAATGCCACGTTGGCTGAACGTTGGAAATGGTTTCTCCGATTCTGCCGTGTGGTTAAACACCACATCTAAAATCACTTCAATCCCCGCTTCATGTAACGCTTTCACCATGCTTTTGAATTCATACAACGGGTTTTCATGATTTTCTTCGGAACAATATTTTGGCTCTACGGCAAACATGGCCAACGGGTTATAGCCCCAATAATTTTGTAATCCTTTTTCTTGCAAGTGCGGTTCGTTTACGTGGTAATTAATCGGCAACAATTCCACGGCGGTGACGCCTAATGCTTTTAAATACGCCACACTTTGCGTGTGAGCTAAACCGGCATAAGTTCCGCGTACGGTTTCCGGTAGTTCAGCACGTAATTGGCTAAAGCCTTTTACGCTTAGCTCATAAATTACTGTCTCTGCCCAAGGTGTTTTCGGGGCTTTATCGTGTTGCCAGTCAAATGCCGTCTCAATGATTTGACCTTTCGGCGCAAATTCCGCGTTATCTCGTGGATCATTTAACTGAAAAATCGACCGCACTTCTGCCGAACTTAAATCCGGTTTACCCACCACGGCTTTCGCATAAGGATCAAGCATGAGCTTGTTTGGATTAGCCAAAGTGCGGTCATTTTCGGCGGTGATTCTAAAACCGTACTGCGTCCCCTGAGTAACGCCACTAAGCGCAATATACCAAACATGTTCGCTACGATGCATAGCGAAACGCTGTTCTTTCTTACCGTTCTCAAACAAGCACAACTCCACGGCATCCGCGACAGAAGAATACAGCGCAAAGTTAGTGATTTGCTCGCCGTTTTCTTCATATTGGCTATAACCGAACGGATAAGCCTTGCCCTGATTTTTTACCGCAATCATGCCTTATCCTTGATATTTCAAATAGAGGGTTGCCAATGGCGGAATAGAAACGGAAATAGAATGCTCTCGTCCATGGCTTGGAATCGCCTCACTTTCCACTGCACCGCAGTTACCAAGATTTGAGCCTTCGTAAAAGAATGAATCCGTATTTAAAATTTCGTGATATTGACCGGCAACATTCACGCCCATACGATAATCATGGCGTGGCACCGGCGTAAAGTTACTGATCACAATAATGCGCTCGCCTTTGCTGCTACGTCGTTCAAAGGCAAATACGGAGTTTTGCGCATCATCCACCACCAACCAATCGAAGCCTTGCGGATCCGAATCCAGTTCAAAGAGCGGTGCATTTTCGCGGTAAATTTTATTCAAATCTTTCACTAATTGTTGTACGCCGATGTGCCATCTTCCGCCGATAGATTCATCCAATAAGAACCAATCTAAACTTTCTTGATAATTCCATTCACGACCTTGGGCAAATTCATTTCCCATGAACAATAATTTCTTACCCGGATAGCCCCACATATAACCGTAATAAGCGCGTAAGTTCGCGAATTTTTGCCACGCATCGCCCGGCATTTTGTCGATTAAGGAACATTTGCCATGTACCACTTCATCGTGGGAAAGCGGTAACACAAAGTTTTCACTGTATTGATACACCATGCCGAAAGTCATTTGGTTGTGGTGATATTGGCGATAGACCGGATCTTTTTCCATGTAAGAAAGGGTGTCATTCATCCAGCCCATATTCCATTTGAAATTAAAGCCTAAACCACCGTTTTCTGTCGGGTGTGTTACCCCCGCGAATGAGGTTGATTCTTCCGCAATGGAAACTGCGCCTTGCACTTCGCTATGAATTTTCCAGTTGGTGTGTTTTAAGAATTCAATGGCTTCTAAATTTTCTCGTCCGCCGTATTGGTTCGGAATCCATTCTCCCTCGGCACGGCTGTAATCACGGTAAATCATGGAGGCCACCGCATCGACACGAATACCGTCAATCCCAAAACGTTCAATCCAATATAAGGCGTTACTGGATAAGAAGTTTTTCACTTCGTTGCGACCATAGTTGTAAATGAGCGTGTTCCAGTCTTGATGGAATCCTTCGCGCGGATCGGCGTGTTCATATAATGCCGTGCCGTCAAAGGCCACTAAACCATGGGTATCGCTTGGGAAATGCCCCGGCACCCAGTCTAAAATCACATTGATGCCGGCTTCATGGGCGCGTTCCACTAAACGTTTAAACCCTTCCGCTGTACCAAAACGACTGGTTGGAGAATACAGCCCTAGCGGTTGGTAGCCCCAAGAACCGTCAAACGGGAATTCGGAAAGCGGTAAAAACTCAATGTGCGTAAAGCCCATTTCTTTTACATAAGGAATTAACTCATCACCGATTTGGTCGTAATCTAGCCAGAAGTTATTTTCTAAATTACGGCGCCAAGACCCTAGGTGCACTTCATAAATGGAAATCGGTTGATCCCATTGGTTGGCTTTACGACGGGCGTCTGTCATTGGCACAATGTCCGGTAACGCACTAATTTGTGACGCTGTATCAGGACGTAACTGTGAACTGAAGGCATAAGGGTCGGCTTTTAAGCGTAAATTGCCGTGGCAATCAATTAATTCAAATTTATATAACTGCCCTAATGCGACTTTTGGTAGAAATAATTCCCATACGCCACTTGCCGGATGTAAGCGCATCGGATGGCGACGTCCGTCCCAATAGTTGAAATCCCCCACCACAGAAACTCGTTTCGCGTTCGGTGCCCACAAACGGAAATTCACACCGGAAACACCATCACATTCGATAAAATGCGCACCTAACACTTCATACGGACGCAAGAATGAGCCTTCAGCTAAAAGCCATTCATCCAAATCACTAATCATTGGATGATAACGGTAAGGGTCTTCAAGGATTTGCGATTCTTTGCCCCAATACACCTGTAATTGATAGGCGAAAAAATCATGGGTTTTCGGCACAACACCGGCAAAAAAACCTCTGTCATCTAAACAATCCAATTCACAGACGGTGTCTTGATTTTCTTTATCAATGACGCTGACACGACACGCATCCGGCAATAAAGCACGAATTTCAATGCCGTTATCGGTTTCGTGCATACCCAATACGGAAAAAGGAGCAGAATGTGTTCCATCAAAGAATTGATTAATTACGGATTGCGCTACTAGTTGAGTCATAATAAATCCTCGCTAAGGTCTGCGGGCTTGATTAATTAAAGAGAAAAGGAACGCGATTTGCATATCGCTCAACGCCAATAAACAAGGCAACTTGAATGGTAAAAGCGCGTGTTGGTGAATTGGAAAGGTTTCTCTTTGACGAGAAGCTGAAAGGTTTAAGCGATGATGAGCGAATGACAATATGAATAAAACAAGAGAGATACGCGTGAAAGCCTCATAAAATACTGCGTTTATCCGATGACTTGGCGGTTGCAAAAGTGCGGTGAAATCATGCCGTATTTCAGGAGGGGCATAAATTAAACGCGCGTCTATCAGTAAATACGCTAAACGAGAAGAAGAAACACCGATTGTTTCGGCAATTTGTGCTAGAGAATTGAAAACTTGCATACGCACCTACAACAAAATACAGCCTAAAACTAACGCTTTATGAGTATTCTAGAAGAGGCAGAAAGAATTACAACGCTTTTAGTTAAAATTAGTGATCTCCGTCAAAAAATCACGTGACATCAATGACATCTTATTAAAACAAAAGCGAGATCCTTCGATCTCGCTTTCTTATTTTATATCGTTTCTCTGTTAAAAACTGGAAGTATCTTGGAATAAACCGACTTTCAAATCTGTTGCGGTGTAGATAACACGACCGTCCACCTCTACTTCGCCGTCTGCCATGCCCATCACTAATTTGCGGTTGATGACACGTTTCATATTAATGCGATAAACCACTTTTTTGGCGGTTGGCAGAATCTGACCGGTGAATTTCACTTCGCCGACACCTAACGCACGACCTTTGCCCTTGCCACCAACCCAGCCAAGGAAGAAGCCGACTAATTGCCACATGGCATCTAAGCCTAAACAGCCCGGCATAACGGGATCGCCGATAAAGTGACAAGCGAAAAACGGTAAATCAGGATGGATGTCAAGTTCGGCTTCAATGTAACCTTTACCAAATGTACCACCATCTTCAGTCATTTTCACAATACGATCCATCATTAGCATCGTTGGCGCAGGAAGTTGCGGCCCTTCTTTACCAAACAGTTCTCCACGTCCGGAGGCTAATAAATCTTCGTAAGAATAACTGTCTTTAATGTTTGGTGTACAAGTGTTCATTATTAAAATCCTATAAAAAGTCAATGTGTTGTTAAAATACAAACGTTGCGCGGATTCTAACAAAGCCTCACTGCATTTAGAATAGCTAACACTTGTACGCCTAACTTGTCCGATCAGTTAATTTTTAATGGCAATTTTGAATTAATGGCTTTTGCGGGAAAACAACAAATCCCAAAAACCCTCTCGATGTGACTGCCGATCGGCATATTGATTAATGCGTTGATGAATTAAGCGAGCCAATGGCAGTGTATCCGGTGTATAGTCTTTATCATCTTGTTCTACTAAGTCACGTTGTAACAAAATTTCACAGGCCTGATCCACGGCTTCTACGGGATAGATAAAAAATGTCTGATTTTTCACCGCACTTATAACCGCCTCAGATAAACTCAATTGATTCACTACGGCACTCGGAATAATCACGCCCTGTTTACCGGTCAGTCCGCGACGCTGACAAATGGTGAAGAAGCCTTCAATTTTTTCATTTACGCCTCCGACAGAATGCACCAAACCAAACTGGTCGATCGCCCCGGTAATGGCAATGGATTGTGGCAACGGCAAATCGGACAAGGCACTGACCAACACACAAAAGCCGGCTAAAGATGCGCTGTCGCCATCAATTTCGCCGTAAGATTGCTCAAAAACTAAGGAAGCCGAAAACGGCAACTGAGAAGGCAATTCTAAAATATTCGCCAAACAGGCTTCTGCAATTAAAATGCCTTTGCTGTGAATATTCCCCGCCAATTCGGTTTTGCGCTCCACATCCACGACTTCACCATCCCCATATTGCACAATACAACTAATACGGGAAGGTTCACCAAACACTAACGGCGTCCCCGGATATTCAATGACGGACAAACCGTTAATCTGTCCCACCATTTCGCCTTCAGTCGCCACATAAATTTGTTCCTGCAAAATGCTATCGTAAGTTTGTTCACGCAAAAAGCCAAATTGCTCGGTTTTATGTAAAAAATAGCGCTCAAAATCCACCGCACTTAAGGAGGTGGACTGCGAGAACAGCGCTGTCTCCGTCAAGATATTTTTTAACATCAACGGAGAGATATTAATCAAGTCTCGGTTTTCGCTGTCACGTACCAATAATTGATACAGTTTATTAAAGCCACTCAACTCCAACATCGGCAATTGATGTTGTTGCGCTACGGACTGAATATACCCCATCCATTGTTGCTGTTGCTCCGCATTGGCAACACGGCAATAACTCTCGATTTCCGCATAATCCGCCAAATGATAAAGCTCTTCTTCCAACTCTTCCAATGTCGCCAATTCTGTACGATTGCCTAAGACAATGACTTTTAACTTCAACGGATAACTCGGAATATCGCAAGGCAAGGTTTTAAACGGATGCGCGGAATACCAGTTAAACACGCCGGTGGTGAGAATGTGTTTGAGTCGTTGCCATAAATCAAATTGCGTCAATAATGCGCCGGCAGTCACAATTAAAACACCGCCATTCACCTGATGAACCAAGCCTGGATTCAGCTGAATGTCGTGCGAGGTGGCGTGAATTTTCACGGAACCAAATAACTGAAACTGATCGAAATATAACGCGCTTGCCACGCTTTTTTGAGCAGCAAAATTGTCGTTATAAGACTGTACCGGTTCGGCTGAAATACGAGGAAAAGAAAAAGAATCCCCTTGTTCAATCACATATTGCACACCACATAACTCCGGAACGGGCTTTTCTGATTGAATCAATTGTTCCAATAACGGCGCATATTCTGCCTGATCATCCGCTTTAAGCACCAATAAAGTGCGGTGGGAATTTTTAATGAAATGACGAATCGCTTTTTCTGCACGGGGTTGTAATGCGAAAAAATCTTGAGGCTGTGAAGGGATTTCCGTCACGCGCAATGTTGGACGAAGTTCCTGCCAAGGTAAAGTATTATAAGATGAAGACACGACGACTCTCTACGTTAAAGATAATTTGACAACATTATCGCATATTTATGCGTATCGAGGAAAATTTGCTGGAAAATCCGCCACAAAAAGCGTATAGTTACACAGTTACCACGTCACTAAAATCATATAGAAAAATGAAATACCAAAAGTTAGAAAATCAAGAAGCGCATTGGAAATGGGTCTATTTAACCAAAAAAGCCCGTGAAGGGGAAAACATCACCCGTTACACGGAAAAAAGTTTACAAGAAGACATCGTAAAACAACTCATCGGCTGCCAAAACTATCCGCAAAAAATTGAAGAATGGATAAAAACCCATTTAGCGCCAGAATTGGTGACAAAACTCGATCAAGCCATCCGCGCCAGAAGAAAGCGTTTTTTTAATGCTGAAAAACAATCTACCAAGAAAAAATCCATTGATTTGGAATATGCCGTTTGGCTACGTTTATCCAAATATTCTCGCAAAATGAAAATGACGCTCTCAGAAACCATCATGTATATGATTGATGAGCGTGAGAAAAAAGCGCTATACGAAAGCCAAATGTCCGCCATGAAAGCTGGATTAAAAGATTTATTAAAATAAATAGGCAATTTATGGTGCAAATTCACTTCATTTATGATCTAAACAAATCATAAATTGACAATAAATAAATGTAAATATATACAGTATCTTTAAGAGGGGAGAATTTTAATCGGATTGTAAGTTATTGATTTTACGTTATTTAGATAATAAAAAAGCCGCTTTAAAAAGCGGCTTATATTTTGATAAAACTTATCATTGGTGCCTAGGGTCGGCAATACGTTCTTAACTGTTTCAATGAGTTACATTATAGCGGGGTCAAAAATATTTATATTAAATTTTTTTAGTTATTTCGTGATCTAAATCACAAAGCCAAAATAAAAAGACGGCGGAATCCCCCGCCGTTTTTGTTTTTTATATTTTTTTAAAGATTTTTTATAAAAAATTGCAGTCAAATCCTCGCCCCGCCTGCGCGCTTGATGTGTGGATATCAACGCAAATTGCGTTGATGGCTCAAAGCCCGCCAGTATTGGCGCCTTAAAGATCTCAAAATAAGGATCTCATAACGCAAATTAACGCAAAATTACGCAAAAAATGAACAAATTGATCTCGTTCGCGGCGGTCAATGATCGCTATCTGATTTTTCGAGCAATTTATACTCAATAAAAGAGATAACTTCGACACCTAACCAATCATTAATTTCCTGTAATCGTGCTTGTAAAGGCATGATTTCATTGACATAAAAAACCCGCGCCGCTTTTTCAACATCACCAAAACCACCGACATTATTTGGCAAAATTCCCATCAATTGCGGCGGCACTCTATGAGCCGCTAAAACATCATCACGGCTTGCATTTTTGATATTTAAAAAATCATCTTTGGCAACCGCATCAGAAAGCGGGATAACCTGCAGGCCATCTTTTTTACCGTCTGGAATGTGAATAAACAAATTTTTAAAGTTGCCAGTGCCTTTTGTTTGTCTTAATTGTTGCTTAATGGCTTCGACATCATCTTTATTCTGCGTCGGGTCAGTAAAATAGATAATCGAGCCCGCGTGCGCACCATTGAGATAATACTTGCGGCGAAATAGCGTTGCACTCTCATTTAAAAAAGCCGATTGTAACGCCCCCAAATAAGGCGGCATGCCGTAGATTTCCTGATTAACGTCAGGATTAATCAAGTTAAAAACGGAATTTTTACGAAACTCATGATCATCAAACCCGCTAACAATCTGATAAAAAACGCCATCATCTTTGCCAACGCGCATATATTTAGCTAAAGGAGATTTAAGGCCGATAACATTTCCCCAAGCATTTTCAGTTTTTTCAAAGTATGCGTTGCCAAAAACCAAATAATCTTGCACGAATTTTTCCAACTGCGTGCGCGGCAAAAGTGCGGTCGTTTTGCACGTTGAAAGCAAAATATTTTTCTTCACGTCAATAGCGCTTTGATGGTGCGGCGAAGCCTGCAACGCCTTGGCGAGATAGCTCAGATTAATCGGCGGATTGTAGTATTTGTTAAACATCAAGGACGATTCAAAATAATTTAAAATATCCGCCTTGTCTAACATCGGCACAGGTTCACCGAAGCTAAAAGCCTGAACCTGCACCGCGTCTTTTTCCGTAAAAGTGCGGTCATTTTTTGCGTTGTTTTTTCTGCGTTTGCTCATTTGTTTATCCTGTTATTCAAAGCTAAAGATTGATGATTGATTGACTGATGACACATTGCCACCGGAACCATAAGGCACGTTCAAAATGCAATTCATGGTCGCCCAAGATAAATCGCCGTGGCTTGCTTCTTCAGAGCGGTCGGAAATGTAAGTGATTTTACCCGTGCTGGTGATGTGTTTTTTAACGGTCATAAAACTGGTTGATATATCGTTACCATCCCATTTTAAGCGGCGTTTTTGAATTAAATTCATGGTTTTAAGCACCATTTCATTTTTTAAATCAGGGTTATAATCAAGACCGGTAACTGTTGGGTAAAACTTACGCACCTCTTGATAGACCCCTGACCCCATGCCTGTTTTGTCAATCACCACGCGCGTTACGTTGTAGTCATCTAAAAACTGCTTAATCCGCGCCGCCTGAGCTTCATAGTCCAAGCCGTGAAAAGTTTGGTGATGCAATACACGATAATCGCCACCGTCCACACGCGGCGGGGCAACAATTACAAGCGCCGCGCGGTCGCCGGTATGTGCAGGGTCATAACCTAGCCAAACTTCCTTATTGCCAAACGGACGCCGCCAAAATGGCTTGTAGTCCGTCCACTCTTCCAAGCTGTCAACTTGGCACAGCTGCAAATCGGCAAATTTAAACGCGCTCGCGTTATCGTCCATAAACTGACACAAAAACAACTGCTCAAATTCTTCACGCGAGTTTTCTGCCAATAAATCTTCAATATCAAACAAATTACAACCGCCCTCTAGCGCGTCGTAAATCGTTACAATCTGTTTCCATTGGCGGTCGGCGCACAGCTTGCCAGCTTTTAAGTTTTCGTGCGAAATATCAATTTCCACGCGGTCGGCTTTGGCTTTTTTACGGTTAAATGCCTTGCCGCTAAAAAACGCATAAGCAGGGTGCGCAATACTGGTCGGCGTTGAAAAGTAGGTTTGACGGTAAAATTTTTGCGCCGCCATGCCGGAAGCAACTTTGCGCATAACGTCAAATTTCGGCACCCAAAATATTTCGTCAAAATATAAGTTTCCATGATAACTTTGCGCCGTTGCCGAGTTTGTGCCTAAAAAAATAAGTTCCGCGCCGTTCGGCAATTTGATTGTTTCGCCCTTTAAGTCAACATCCGCTTTTTGCTTGGCGTAGTTGACAATGTAACTGCGAAACTGCAAGGCCTGCTTTTTACTCGCAGACAAGAAAATTTGGTTATGACCTGTCGTCAATGCGTCAATAAAGGCTTCGTGTGCAAAATAATAAGTTGCGCCAATTTGACGGCTTTTTAAAATGTCGCGGATACGGTTGCTTTTAGCATCATGCCAAACCCGCTGATAGTTAAACATTTCTGACAAAAAGCCATCAATCAGCAAGTTTTTTTGTTCCTCGCTGATCGCATTCTGTTCGGGCTTTTTGCGCTCGCCGGCATTACGATTTTTTATCTTAGGGTTTAAATCCGCTTCATTGCCCTCACCAAAAGAATACTTTTTAACGCGCGCCATGCGCTCCATCTGCCGCCCTAGCAAATCAATCTCTTTATAATCGGAGCCGCTTTTATCCGCTTTCATGATCAGTAAATTAAGACGGCTTTCAAGGGTCAATTCAACCCGCCCAACGGGCGCCATGTCGTCCCATTTTTCGCGGTCTTTCCAACTCGAAATTGTGGACGCCGACAAGCCCAACTGGCGAGCAATTTCCGCGATTTTATACCCGCCGAAATACATCGTTTGCGCCTGCCGCTTTAAACTCGCGTCATTTTTGTCTGTGTTATCTAGTGTTGCGATTTCGTTCATAAAATCCCCGTAAAATCATCACGGGAATAATATGAATAAAGATAAGTTATTGATTGCGCTTTGATTTGTGAGATTGATAACAACAAAACGAACTGCAAGACAAGCAAAAATAAAAGCCCCAATATTGTGCCGAATTGAAAAAAACACCCAATTTTTGGAGCTACCAATGAGCAAAACAACCTCTAAATGGTTTGTTGTCGCCACCGAGGGCGCAACAACCGACGGCCGCGCGATTAATCGCACATGGATTGAGCAAATGGCCAAAAACTACGACCCGAAAAAATACGGGGCGCGCATCAACATTGAGCACATCAAATTCCGCCTACTTTGGAAAGATGAACCTCACTCCAAATGCTACGGCGACGTCACCGGCTTGAAAGCGGAAGAAAACAAAGAAGGCAAATTGCAACTCTTAGCGCAAATCGACCCGACCGCCGATTTAATCGCACTCAACAAAGACCGCCAAAAAATCTATACATCAATTGAAGTTGATCCGAATTTTGCCGACACCGGCGAAGCGTATTTAGTAGGCTTAGCTGTCACCGATACCCCGGCAAGCCTAGGCACCGAAATGTTGCAATTTAGCGCAGGTGCAAAAGCAAATCCGTTAAACGGCCGTAAAGAAAAAGCGGAAAATCTATTTACTGCGGCAGTAGAAACATCACTTGAATTTGAAGAAGTGAAAACGGAAGACGAAAAACCAAACTTTTTTGCAAAAATTAAAGCACTTTTTGCTAAAGCATCAGAAAGCAAGGATGAACGTTTCGGTGAACATGAAAAAGCCATCGAATTGTTGAGCGAACAAGTCATTAATGAACAAAGCAAAGCCGTGCAGTTGTTGAACCAACTCACCCAGTTACAAAACGACCAGGCAGACTTATTAACCAAAGTCACCGACCTGCAAAACAAATTAGGCGAATTGGAAAAGCAACCGACATCCGACTATACACCGCGCCCGAAAGTGGCAGGCAAAAAAACGGAAGACGAAGGCTTTATTTTTTAATCGCACCGAAGCCGAAGCAAACAACACCTATTTAAAACACACCATCATCAAGGATTTTGCCAAATGAAAAATGAAACCCGTGCAAAAATTAAAGAATACCGCGTTGCAATGGCCGAAGCGAACGGAATCCAGGTAGAAGATACCGAAACGAAGTTTACCGTCGCCCCATCAGTGCAACAACGCTTAGAAACAAAAACGCAAGAATCATCCGCATTTTTGCAAAAAATTAACATTGTGCCGGTCACGGAACAAAGCGGCGAAGTGTTGGGGTTAGGCGTTGCCGGAACATTGGCAAGCACCACCGACACCACACAAAAAGACCGCCAAACGCAAGATTTAATGAGCCTAGAAGCCATTAAATACACTTGCGAACAAATCAACTATGATTCGCACATCCGCTACCCTCAATTAGATATGTGGGCAAAATTCCCTGACTTTAAACAACGTTTGGCAGGGCTAAAAATGAATCGCGTTGCACTTGACCGCATCATGATTGGCTTTAACGGCACAAGCCACGCGGCAACATCCAACCGCACTCAAAACCCATTATTGCAAGATGTGGCGATCGGATGGTTACAAAAAATCCGTGCAAATGCCGCGAAGCGCCACATGAAAGAAGTGGAAAGCGGCACCGGTAAAATTTATATCGGCAAAAATCAATCGTATCAAAATCTTGATGCATTAGTTTATTCCGCCGTGAATGACTTAATCGAGCCATGGTTCCAGGAAGACACCGAATTAGTGGCAATCGTCGGCCGAGATTTATTAGCAGATAAGTATTTCCCACTTGTCAATGCTCAAGACAAGCCTACCGAAAAACTCGCGGCGGATATTGTCATCAGCCAAAAACGCATTGGCGGTTTGCCTGCAGTCCGCGTGCCATTCTTCCCGGCTGGCGCAATCTTGATCACCCGCTTGGATAATTTATCAATCTACTACCAAGAGGGCGCAATGCGTCGCACCTTTGTAGATAACGCCAAACGCGATCAATATGAAGACTACATGAGCTCAAATGATGCATTTGTAATCGAAAACTATGATTGCGTGGCATTGTTGGAAAACATCGAATTTAAGGATAAATAACCATGCGTCCAACAAAGCAACATTATTTGCGCGTCTCCGCCGAGCTTGAACACTCGGCGGAAGCAGAAAGCCTAGAGGGCGCGAGCGAATATGAAAAGATGTTGTTTTTGCTTGCGCGTCATCAGAAAAATTTGAAAGGCGTGCAGTCTATGGAACAACGCGCGGCAATGAAACGGGAATATCTAGCAGACTATTTACCGTGGATTGAAGGCGCATTGGTCGCAGGCACAGGAAAGCAAGACAACGTATTAATGACGTGGCTAGTCTGGGCGATTGACTGCGGAGAATATCAGCTTGCATTGCGTATCGCAGAATATGCCTTGCACCAAGATTTAGTGTTACCTGAACAGTTTAGCCGAACCGTGCCGACACTCGTCGCAGAAGAATTTGCTGATGCCGCGAAAAAGGCGTTGCAACTAAAAGAAACATCGTTTGACGTCACTTTATTGCAACACGTGGCTGAAATTACCGATGACAAAGACATGCCAGATCAAAGTCGCGCCCGTCTTTATCGTGAAATCGGGTTACAGCTCAAGGACATCAATCAAATTGCCGCACTTGCGGCGCTCGAAAAGGCTTGGTCGCTTGATGACAAAATCGGCGTAAAAACCGAAGTCAACAAACTAAGAAAATCCCTTGGTAAAGCGGAAACGGAAGAACCAACACCGGATGAAACCGACAACGGCGACGCCGCGACCGATAAAACAAACGCTTAACGAATTTTGGAAATTTCCAAACTGTTTTTGGAAATTTCTGAAACCGAGCAAATCACGCAGCCGCGGGGCGGATTAAAAGTGCGGTGGAAATTCCTAGAATTTTTAACCGCACGTCATTAATCCTCACCCCGCTTTTTTATAGGTGTTTTTATGTCAGACGGATCCATTTCCATCAAACTCGCCCCGGATTACGAAATGGGGGCGGTACAAAAACAAGTTGAAGACTACGGACAAGGCGAAGACCTTGTTCTTAATGACCTTTTTTTCCCGCCGCTTAAAATCTCCGATTTTCGCAATCAGGCACGCCTGGACGGCACCGTCACTACCGCCCGTTTAAAAGATGCCTTAATTGAGGCCATTGCTGCAGTCAATGATGAACTGGAGGAGTTCAAACAACATAGTACCTCAGAATTTTTTACGGATATTCCCTGCGCCAAAATCAACAATGAAAGCGTGTTGGTCTATCGCTACCGCCGTGCCGTCACCTGCTTGGCATTGGCAAACCTTTATGAACGCTACACAAGCTACGACACCACCAATGATGGCGAGAAAAAGGCGGAATTGCTCAAAGACAGTATCAACGAATTACGCCGTGATGCCCGCTTTGCCATCAGTGACATACTCAAACGCCCGAGAGTCGATGCGGAGCTAATCTAATGGAAGTTTACGCGCAACAAAACGACAACTTAGATGCAATCCTGTATCGCTATTTCGGGCATAGCGAAGGTTTGCTTGAAATCGCCTGCGAACTGAATCCGCACTTAATGGATAAGCCCGTTATTCCACTTGGTACACCGGTTCTCTTACCTGAAGCAGACAGTGAAAAGATCAGCGTGGCAAGTGGCACCATTCAACTTTGGAGCTGATATGCACGACACGCCAACGAAAGCGTCTTACACATCAGGAATTTTAGCCTTTTTTATTGGACGCATTGCCGATATGTTTTCAAACGTTAATTGGGCGGACGTCGCCTCAATCACCGGTATTGTGATCGGTGTCGCCACATTTCTGGTGAATTGGTATTACAAGAAAAAAGATTTTGAATTAAAAGAAAAAGAACTTGAACAACGGAGCCATCACCATGATTAAGCGAACAGCAAAATACATTTGTGCCGTCTCGGCGGTTGTTGGACTTGTTATTGCCACGCATGGTAATGAAATTCGCACATCAGAAAAAGGACTATTACTGATTGGCAATGCAGAAGGTTGCCAACAAAAACCTTATCAATGCCCGGCAGATGTTTTAACCGTTGGTATCGGCACAACGGAAGCCGTTGAAAAAATAGAATCCAATAAAATTTACACATTGCAAGAAATTGCCGACTTGTATGCCAAAGGCATTAAACAAGCTGAAAAATGTGTGAATACTTACGCAAACGGGCAAACCATGCCACAAGGTGCATTTGATGCTTTAGTGTCAATTACCTTTAATGCTGGATGTGGAAAATTAAAAAACAGCACACTTTTTAAAATGGCACGGAAAGGATACAGCAAAGGAATGTGCGGTCAATTTGAACGATGGATTTACGCAGGCGGGAAACCACTTAAAGGCTTAATTGAAAGACGACAAAAGGAGAAGGCATTATGTTTGGGTTCTTAACGAAAAAAGAAAAATACATTTTATTGGTTGGTCCGCTCATGCTTGTGGCAATTATTCTGTTTCAAGGGTGGCAAGCTAACCACTGGCGAGCAGAAGCCGCCAAAGAAGAACAATTAAAATTGCAGTGGGTGGAATCTTACATGGCATTGAATGAAAGCGTGGATAAATTCAATGAGCAACAAAAAGCACTCACAGAAGCCGTCAATCAGTTAAAAATCTCTCAAACCAAGCAAACACAGGATTTAAAAAATGCACTTAAAAAACACCAAGATTGGGCTAATACTCTTGTGCCTGATGATGTTATCGGCGTGTTCAAGCGCCCCGAAAATCATTAAACAACCGATACTTTGCCCAACGGCAGCAGAGTGCGGTCAATTTGCACCACAAATCCGCACTAATGGCGAACTGGCAGAAGCCTATCAACAAACACAACATCGACTGAACCTATGCGTCATTGAAAACGACAGCCTGAAAAAGTGCATAGAAGAATTTAATAAGGAAACCGCCAAATGACCGACCAATTTGACCGAGCGCAACAACTGGAAGAAATGGCGCGTGAAATTGCCATCAAAAAACACCGCACTTTCAAAGCGGTCAGCCGTGTTTATTGTGAAGATTGCGATGCCCCCATTCCCGAAAAACGCAGACAATTGATTCCGGGTGTTAGCCGTTGCGTAACCTGTCAAGAAATTGAAGAAAAACGCCAACAACAATTTAGAAAGTAGGTTAATCATGTTGTTCACAATTTACAGTAAAAAAGAATTGAAAGAGGAATTTACGCATTACGGTCGCTTTTACGGCGTGCCGGTTTACGTAAATATGAATCTTGAGGCACCTAAAATTGTTACTCAAAATTTTATTCCTGAATTTTGCTTAGATATTGTTGAGGCTTTTCTAAGTTTGGCAGTAACAACTATGCAAATGATGAATATTAGTTATGAGCCACTTTATAAAATTGAACTAACAAAGCCGATTGATAAATGAAAAAGCCAAACCAACTGCGCAAAATCCTTGAACAAAGTATTCCCGACTTTGTAAAAAATCCCGACCGCTTACAGCTTTATGTTGACGGCGGTCAAATCGTTGCCACCGGTGCCGAATCATTTAGTTTTGAATATCGCTACACCCTCAACATTATCGTCACGGATTTTTCCCAAGACATTGCGAGCCTGATTGTTCCTATCATCGCTTATTTGCGCATCAACCAACCCGAAATTTTTGAAAATCCACAACGCCGCGAAAATGCGTTCAAGTTCCAAGTGGATTACAACAATAACAACACAGCCGATATCTCTTTTGAAATCATGTTGACGGAACGTGTCGTGGCAAAACAAACCGCCGATGAAGTCAAAATGCACTATGCCAAAGAGCCGGTTTGGGATAACCCGAAGGTGAAAGTTTACCTCGAGAATGAAAACAACCTGATTTTTGATGGTGAAAAATGGCAACCGTAGAACAAGTGCAGGCAAAACTCACCGCCCTGATTAACAATCTGTCTCCACAAGCACGCCGACAATTGGCGCGCAACATCGGGCAAGCCTTGCGCAAAAGCCAACAAGCTCGAATTGCTCGGCAACAAAACCCTGACGGCACCGCCTTTGAGCCACGCAAACCACAAAAGCAATTCGGCAAAAAGAAAGGCAGAATCAAACGCAAAGCCATGTTCGCCAAGCTGCGCACCGCCAAGCATTTAAAAGTGCGGTCAAATGCGAACGAGGTTTCGGTTGGGTTTAGCGGCTCAAGTGCGGCGATTGCGGCCGTGCATCAATACGGCTTACAAGGCACAGTGGATAAAAACAAAGGATTTAAAGTGCAATATGCCCAGCGGGAGTTGCTGGGCTTTTCGGAAAGTGATGTGGAATTAATTGAAAACTTAATTATTGAGCAACTAAGTCTTTAGATTGTGATTTTAATTTGATGTGCTTGCGAATAATGTGAATCCAATAGCAATACACTGCAAGTGCTGCAACACCAAGGAAAAAGTTGATTTCAGCAAGCCAAAGCACCGACCCCATCATCAACATATAAAGAAACAGAACAGGCGCGGCAATAATGCCGGAAACAACCCAAGGCAATGCAATAAAGCCCAAACCGACAGCAAGACCCAATAAGCCAACTGCGAGAATAAATAAAGAAAGTATTGCGATCATATCCCCCTCCTTTTGTTTGGTTAATTATTAAGCCAAGAAAAGAACCTTGTCAATAAAAGCGAGTAATTAAGAATGAATAATTTACAACTCACTGTTTTATTAAATGCCATTGATAAAATAAGTGCTCCGATGAAAAATGCTTCGAAAAGTATAGGCGTACTTTCTGAACAGCTTAAAACAAGCAAAATGGCGTTAAAAGATCTTGAAAAGTTACAAAATAAAATGAGTTCGTTCTCCCGTCAAAACGAACAAATAAAAAAAAGTTCTGATGTAATTTCTAAACATACTCAAAAGTTAGAAAACTTACGCCGTAAAGCATCAGAAATGAAACATACCCGGATTAATTTAAAAACCGACATTAGCGATCATGAGCGTTATTATCAATCCTTATTAGCTAAAGGAAAACACACTGAAGCAACGGCAATTCGTTTCAAGATTATGTCTCTTAGTAAAGAATACGAGAGTTTAAAAGAGAGTATCAAGAAAAATAGCAAATCCCTCAATACCGAACATAATAGTTTAAAAGCAAGTCGCCGAGAAAAGGCTAAACAGCTATTACAGCTACGCAATTTAAGAAAAGAATTAAAAGAGAGTGGAATTAACACTAAAGAATTTACAAAATATCAAGGAAATCTTGCAGAAAAAATAAAACTGGCTAACACAACAATAGAAAAACAACAAGCACAACTAGATAAACTCAATACCAAACAAGCAGCTTATAGTAAATACCGAGGGCAAGTCGAAACATTAAAAGACATCAGTGGAAAAGCACAAATGGTTGGCGCCCAAGCATCAGCGGCAGGTGCAACCATTACAGCGCCTCTTGGAAAATCCGTAAGTGATTTTATGAACTTCGAAGATGCCATGGTGGGCGTGGCAAGACAAGTACAAGGATTAAAAGATAATGCCGGCAACTTCACGGCTGAATTTGACGAATGGAAAAATAAAATCCAAGCATTATCAACGGAATTGCCACTCACCACTGTAGAAATCGCCAATATGATTGAATCGGCGGCTCGGATGGATGTACCAAAAGAACAGCTGGAAGAATTCGTGCGATTAAATACACAAATGGCAACGGCCTTCGATGCGGCAAATCCTGACGAATTAGTTGAGCAATTTGGAAAAGTAACGAAAAACTTTAAATTATCATCAGAGGCATCTCGTGAACTTGCCGACGCTATCAACTATTTAGATGATAACGCTATTTCAAAAGGCACAGAAATCATCGGTTTTATGAATCGTGTTTCAGGTATTTCGGGCATTGCAAAAATCACTGAAAAAAACATGGCTGCACTAGGTTCTACCCTGCAAACTGCAGGCGCAGCAGAGGAGCAATCAGCCACAGCAGTAAATGCGATCTTTACTCGTCTGTCATCGGCAAGTAAGAAAAAGCCTGTTCGCAATGCCCTTGCTGCAATGGGGTTAAGTGCAAGCAAAGTTGAATTAGGCATGGCGAAAGATGCTCAAGGCACATTGATGAAAATAGTTGAAACCGTCAAAAAAATGCCGGAGCACAAGCGCCTTGGATTTATTGCTGATTTAGTGGGAACAGAGCACACCAAAACCCTTGCTTTACTTGTCTCAAACACAGAAGAATGGCGCAGACAAATTGAGCTAGCTAACAGTGAAACAGCAAAAGGTTCAATGAACCGTGAATTTCAAACACGGATGAAAGCACTTTCATCAACGTGGGGAATTTTTAAAAATCAAATTTTTCCATTTCTCCTGCCAATTTTTCTTGGATAGACGTGTTCGATAAAGTTCCATTCGGTCTTCATTCTCTAAAAAATGAGGAGTTGGACGAACTTGAAAATTTAAAATATCCTCCAAACCATCTTTGTGGAATACGGAGATTAATGCAGTCTTAATTTCTTTTGTATCAACCATAGTTGCCTACTATTTCAATTTGTTTTGCAAAGATACAAAATACTGCAATAAGTAAACAAGAATTTTAGATAAAAAAACTTTAATTCAACTACATTATTAATCAACATCAACTCAAAATGTCTTAAATTCTTATTTTTAGACATTGCGAATTATATATAAATTAAAAACAAAATAACCAATTCGCATAAATTAAACAGCTTTTCAGAGAAGTCTATTCATATTTTTTGGAGCAGTAGAAATTTAGTACCGATAAGTATGTCAATTCATCTTTCTATATAGAAATCTCTCGTTGGTGCGCTACACAACTTCGCCTATACACATTATTTATATAAGCAAAAAGAATCCTACAACGTGTAAATATTTTTCACAAGCGCAACTGTTGCGTAACCACCTATTTATCAACGCATTACAAAACCTATTGTTTTGCATTCCAAAAGCGGCTGTTTTGCACGGCAAAAGCGTAGGTTTTACCTTGCAAAACAGCCGCTTTCGCAACGCCAAAACGAAATTATCAATTTTCGATGTAATTATCTTTACAAAACCAAGACTATTTTTCATTTACACCTTTCAGCAAAAACAAGGAAATTATTCCACCAATAAACGTCTACAAATCCAAAGCAATAATGGGCAGAAATTAGAGGTTTCCAGTACTTTTCCCATAGTTTCTGAGCCACAAACGTCTTATTCTGAATAACTTATAACAGTAAATATGGGCGTTCCTAAGCAAGTATATAATTTCAAAAGAAGTTTCTTTCGATATTTTAAGTACCTTTGCACCATGAACTTTAGCAAGACTATATTGAACTGGTATGCCATAAACGGGCGAGAACTTCCGTGGCGACAAACCACCAATCCATACGCTATTTGGCTGAGCGAGGTTATTATGCAGCAAACAAGAATTGCACAGGGAACAGCCTACTGGGAACGTTTTATGAAACGTTGGCCTAACGTTCACGAGTTAGCAAAAGCTACCGAAGACGAGGTTTTAAGAGAGTGGCAAGGACTGGGATACTATTCTCGAGCACGAAATTTGCACAAAGCAGCACAACAGATAGTTGGTTTAGGGCGTTTCCCACAGACTTACAAGGAGTTAAAACAACTAAAAGGGATTGGCGAATATACTGCAGCTGCAATTTCTTCAATATCATTCGCAGAACCCGTGGCAATAGTAGACGGTAATGTCTATCGTGTGTTTGCTCGCTATTTCGGCATTGACACACCAATAGATTCTACCGAAGGAAAAAAGGTTTTTAAGGCTATGGCGCAAGAATACCTACCGAAAGAGGCTCCCGCAGCCTACAATCAAGGGCTGATGGACTTCGGTGCCATACAGTGCACGCCAACTTCGCTCAACTGCGAAGTATGCCCATTGATAAATACTTGCTTTGCGGCAAACAACAATAAAGTGACCGACTTGCCTGTAAAAGCAAAGAAAACAAAACAGCGTGAACGCCATTTCTCCTTTATATATATAAGGTGTAATGGTAAAACTGCCATTCGCCGCCGTGGTGCAGGCGACATTTGGCAAGGCTTGTGGGAACTGCCAACGAAAGAATTGCTGGGCAATGCCATTGAAAATGCCTCGCTAATAAAGAAGAACGTAAAGCACATACTTACCCATCAAATCATTTTTGCCGATTTCTATCTGTTAGAAACCGACACTCCTCCTACCCTACCTGCCGATTATATATGGATAAAAGAAAGCGAGATAGAACGTTATGCCCTACCTCGCCTTATAGATTTACTCGTTAAAAGTCTGTGAAATAATTAATTTTATCTACGCATCTTTCTTGCCAAATTTAGGGTCTACCTTCAGCAGAGATGCTACAATGAAGGGAAAGATGCACGACACCATAACCAAAACAAAGAAGATGTCGTAACCTACGGCATCTGCCAAAGCACCAGCAAATAAACCTGGCAACATCATTGACAGTGCCATAAAGCCCGTGCAAAGGGCGTAATGGCTGGTTTTATGCTCTCCTTGACTGAAGTATAGCATAAAAAGCATATAGGCACTGAAGCCAAACCCATAGCCAAAGTTTTCTACAAAGATGGCTGAACCGATGGCAAAAAGCGTAGAAGGCATTGCAAAACCAAGGTAGACGTAGGCGATATTGGGCAAGGTAATGGCAAGCGTCATAGGCCAAAGCCACTTTTTCAGTCCGTCTTTGCTGGCTACCAAGCCACCTAAAATGCCACCAAGAAGCAGTCCGACCACGCCAACAATACCATTTACAACGCCGAATGCCTCTAAAGAAAGACCTAATCCACCCTTATCAGCTGATGCTCTAAGGAACAAAGGACCTACTGGATTCAACAATGCTTCGGGCAAACGGAACAACAGCAGAAAAGCGATGGAAGAGACGAACGAACGCTGACGGAAAAATGCGCCCAAGC